>NZ_JBEXUP010000185.1:0-15030 GCF_040614375.1 Nonomuraea sp. NPDC005983 | reverse complement strand
GCGCCCTCTCGCCCGCTCGGCGGCGCCGCGCGAGCGGGGGTCGTCGCCCTCTCTGCGCGCCCGCGCCCCGTCGCGCCCGTCCTGAGGGGCGCGCGCACGCGGGCCGTCACCGTCACCGGAGCGGCCGCCCTCGTCGCGGGAGCGGCCACGTGCGGCTTCGCCCTCCTCCTGACGGGAACGGGGGCGTGGGCGGCCGGTGGGGTCCTGCGGGGGGCGGTTGCGGGGCGCGTCGCCCTGGTCGCGACCGAAGGGGAGGTCCAGGGGGTCGGGACGCTTCCCGGCGTCACGCGGCGGGTTGTCGGGCGACGGCGGCCGGCCCGCCCCCTCCGAACGGGCCGAGCCGCCCTGCCGCCCCTGGCGGCCGGGACCGCCCGGCGTACGCCGAGCGGCGCCGGGCCCTCCCTGAGAGCCGGCGCCGCCTGAGCCGCGGCCGGGGCCCTGCCCCCTGCCGCCCGATTCCCTCACCGGCCCTGGTCCGCCTGGTTGTTCTCACCAGAGCTGATGACGTTGATGGTGTCGTCGCGGTGCAGGCCCTGGTTCCCGGCCTTGGTCGCGATGACGCCCGGCTGGGTGTCGATCTGGTTCTGCTGCCAGGTCGCCTCGTTCTGCTGGCGGGCCTGCGCGATCTCGTCGCGCAGGTTCTTCGCGGTGATCGAGTCTTGAGCCAGGACGGTGTTGAGCAGCAGCAGGCTCACCAGGCCGCCGCAGAGCAGCCCGACGACGAGCAGCACGAACGGCGCGCGCTGGCGCCGCCGCACCACCGGGCGCCGCCTGACGGCCGCCGGGGCGGGACGCGCGGCGGCGGGACGTGCCGTGCCCGGCTTCGGCCCCTCGGTCGACGGGCGTGGCCGCGGGATGGGCTTGGACTGGTGTGGCACTCCGGGCCTGCGCTGGCCGGTCTTGGGCACGTCGCCGCGGACGGGCGTACCCCGCCTGGTCTCCTGCTCAGTCCTGGTCGTCAACACGGATCCTCTCTGCCGCCCGTAGCCGGGCCGAGGCCGCCCGCGGGTTGCGGGCCACCTCTTCTTCGCTTGGAAGCTCGGCTCCCCTCGTCACCAGGCGGAACCGCGGCTGGTGAGCCGGCAGCGGGACGGGCAGCCCGGGCGGGCTGGTGTCCTTGGTTCGCGCCGCGAGGACCTGCTTGGTGAGCCGGTCCTCAAGGGAGTGGTAGGAGAGCACGACCACTCGCCCACCGAGCGCCAGCGCGTCGAGTGCCGCGGGAAGCGCCGCCTCCAGGGCGGCGAGCTCCGCGTTCACCTCGATGCGCAGCGCCTGGAAAGTCCTCTTGGCGGGGTTGCCCCCGGTGCGCCGTGTCGCGGCGGGAATCGCCTGCCGGACGATCTCCGCGAGCCGCTTAGTCGACGTTATGGCCTCCTTGGCCCTTTCCTTGATGATTAGGGCCGCGACACGCGGTGCAAACCGTTCCTCTCCGTAATCGCGGAGGATGCGGGTTAGCTCCGCAGCCGAGTAGGAATTGACCACCTTCTCCGCGGTGAGTTCCTGCTCGGTGTCCATCCGCATGTCGAGGGGCGCGTCGTAGGAGTAGGCGAAGCCGCGCTCGGCCTCGTCGAGCTGCGGCGAGGAGACGCCCAGGTCGAACAGCACGCCGTCGACGGTGGCGCGGCCCGCACGGGCGAGCACGGCGGCCAGTTCGTCGGACGAGGCGTGGACGAGTGTGGTGCGGCCGGCGAAGGGCGCGAGCCTGCGCGTGGAGAAGTCGATCGCGAACGGGTCGCGGTCGATGCCGATCACGTGAAGTGACGGGTGTGCGGCGAGCAGGGCCTCCGAGTGGCCACCGAGGCCGAGGTTGGCGTCGACGACGACCGGCTCCGGCCCTGACAACGCCGGAGCCAACAGCTCCATTACGCGGTCGAGCATGACCGGAACGTGACCGCCAGTGCCAGCGGTGTCGTGCATCTCCAACCCCCCTCTCGCGTCCAGACTCGCGGATGACGCGTCCGGTGATCAATCGGATTTCCTGGGCCCCACCCCGGTGCCGCCCGGCCAGGTCCCCATCCGCACCCTCTTCGTGGACGCCCGCCATCTGACACCGGGGAAGGTGCATCAGCTGGCCGGCAGTGGTTGCGGGTGGAGACCTCGCCGAACGACATCACCGACGGATCGACCGTGGCTACTACAAGATCCCTGGCAGCACCTCCTCCGACAGATCGGCGAACGCCTGCTCCTGCGCGTTGAGATAGGTGTCCCAAGACTGGGCGTCCCAGATCTCCAGCCGGGTGTTGGCCCCGATGACCACGCAGTCACGTTCCAGGCCCGCGTACTGGCGCAGGCCCTGCGGGATCGTGACGCGCCCCTGCTTGTCTGGTTTCTCGTCGGACGCGCTGGCGAAGAAGACACGGCTGTAGTCACGCACCGCCTTGGCGGTGACCGGGGCGGTGCTGAGAGCCTCGGTTATGCGCTGGAACTCCTCCACGGGAAAGACGTAGAGGCATCGCTCCTGGCCTTTGGTGATCACAAGACCCTCCGCCAGCTCCTCACGGTACTTAGCCGGCAGGAACAGCCGTCCCTTGTCGTCGAGACGCGGCTGATGGGTGCCGAGGAACATCGGCCCCACCTCCCGTGCCTAGTGAAGCGCCCGACGCTGGCGCACCGTGCCCTCCACTGCGCACCACCATACTCCACTTCTCCCCACCGTCAACTGATTCCCAGCCTCTTCGCCGCCGGTTTCCTTCGCGTTACCGCAGGTCAGAGCGATGGGGCCGGGTGGGGGGCGGTGGAGGGCGGCCGAACCCTCATGGGCGTGTCGAGGGTTGGAAAGCCCGCAGAATTCGGGCCTCCCACGCTTCGGGCCGGTCCGCGTGGAGGAAAGTGGGGCGGATCGCGGGCGCGTAGTGTCACAGGATTCGGACGGCTCTGCACCTAGAACGCGGACACTTCGCAGGTTCGGTGGAATATCAGCAAATGTCGCTCAAGAACCCGCAGCGTCGTAGGGTCGTACAGACAATGGAAAAGGAATGGCATGGCTCCCGCAATGGCATCCTCCCGCGGGACGTCCGTCGCACTTCTCATGGAGGCCTGGTGGCAGTAACCCATGACGTCCCTCACCAGCTCGAGGAGCTGGTTTCCACTGCCCACCGGATCCGGCAGGCCATCGAAGGGGTGATCGAGGGCAAGAGCGACGCCGTCAGGCTCACGCTCACCGTGCTGCTCGCCGAGGGGCACCTGCTCATCGAGGACGTGCCAGGGGTCGGCAAGACGATGCTGGCCAAGGCGTTGGCGCGCTCCATCGACTGCCCGGTGCGCCGCGTCCAGTTCACGCCCGACCTGCTGCCGAGCGACATCACCGGTGTCAGCGCCTACAACCAGCAGACGCGCGAGTTCGAGTTCAAGCCGGGCCCCGTCTTCGCCAACATCGTGGTGGGCGACGAGATCAACCGTGCCTCCCCCAAGACGCAGTCGGCGCTCCTGGAGTGCATGGAGGAGCATCAGGTCACCGTCGACGGCGTGACGTACCGGCTCGACGCGCCCTTCATGGTGATCGCCACGCAGAACCCCATCGAGATGGAGGGCACCTACCCGCTGCCCGAGGCGCAGCGTGACCGCTTCACCGCGCGCGTCGCGATGGGCTACCCCGAGCCCACGGCCGAACTGGAGATGCTGGACGTGCACGGCGGCACCTCGCCGCTCGACAAGCTGGAGCCGGTGGCCACCACGGCCGAGGTGCGCGCCCTGATCGAGGCGGTGCGCGGCGTGTACGTCTCGCAGCCGGTCAAGAAGTACGCCATCGACCTGGTGGTGGCCACCCGCCACTCCCCCGACCTGCGCCTGGGCGCCTCGCCCCGCTCGACGCTGCAGCTGGTCAGGGCCGCCAGGGCGCACGCCGCGCTGGCCGGGCGCGACTACGTCATCCCCGACGACCTGCAGGAGCTGGCCGTCCCGGTGCTGGCGCACCGCCTGCTGCCCAGCGTGGAGGCCCAGGGCCAGCGCCGCCTGCCCGAGCAGGTGGTGACCGAGCTGGTCAGGCGCGTGCCCGTGCCGGAGACGCGAGCGTCGTGAGAGCCGGACTGCGCGCGCTCACCTCGCGGGGCCGGTCGTTCCTCGCCTCGGGCGTGGCCGCGCTGCTGATGGCCGTGCTGCTCGGCGAGAACGACCTGTTCCGCATCGGGGTGCTGGTGACGTCGCTGCCGCTGCTGGCCGCGATGGTGGTCGCGCGGACGAGGTACCGGCTGAGCTGCGCCAGGCGGCTGGACCCGCCGCGGGCGGAGGTGGGCGGCGAGGCCACGGTGACGCTGCGGCTGGAGAACGTCACCCGGCTGCCGACGGGGCTGCTGCTGATCGAGGACACCGTCCCCTACGCGCTGGGGGTGCGGCCCAGGTTCGTGCTGGACAAGGTGGAGTCGCGGGGCGTCCGCGAGATCGACTACCGGGTCCGCTCCGACCTGCGCGGCCGTTACACGATCGGGCCGCTGTCGGTGCGCATCGCCGACCCGTTCGGGCTGGTGGAGCTGACCCGCTCGTTCACGATCAGCGACACGCTGGTGGTGGTGCCGCAGGTGGTGGCGCTGCCCCACGTGCGGCTGTCGGGCGAGTGGACGGGCGGCGGCGACAGCCGCACCAGGAGCGTGGCGGCGGCCGGCGACGACGATGTGGCGCCGCGCGAGTACCGGCAGGGCGACGACCTGCGGCGGGTCCATTGGCGTTCCACCGCCCGGCACGGCGAGCTGATGGTGCGGCGCGAGGAGCAGCAGTGGCAGAGCCGCGGCGCGCTCCTGCTCGACACCCGCAGGTACGCCCACCGCGGCGAGGGCCCGCGCTCGTCGTTCGAGGTGGCGGTCTCGGCGGCGGCCTCGATCGGCGTGCACCTCGCCCACGAGGGCCTCGGCCTGCGCCTGGTCACCGACCAGGGCGCCGAGCACCTGACCGACTCCGGGCTGAGCTGGTCCCTGCTCGACACGCTCGCGATGGTGCGGCACAGCGCCGCCCGCTCGCTGGAGCTGGGCGTCACCGCGCTGCGCCAGGGCGGCGGCGACGGCCTGATCGTGGCCGTCCTCGGCTCGCTCGACCCCGAGGAGGCCAGGGAACTGGCCAGGCTCAGGCACAGCGGCGTCACCGCGGTGGCGGTGCTGCTCGACGTCGACACCTGGGACGGCGGCGAGCCGGACGCGGCCGGGAACTACCAGGCCGTCCAGGGCGTGCTCGCGGGCAACGGCTGGCGCATCGTCCGGCTGCCCGCGGGGGCCTCGATCGCGTCGGTGTGGCAGGACGCCGCCAACCGCGGCAGGTACGCGCTGTCGGGAGGTGCGGCATGAGGCTGTCGATCGCCTCGGCGGTGGCGACGTTCACCGCCGCCATCCTGCTCTACCCGCTCTTCCAGGGCGGGTCCTGGTTCTGGAGCTCCATGGGCGCGGTGCTGGTGGTGATGGCCGCCAGCCTGCTGAGCGGACGCCTGTCGCTGCCCGCGTGGTCGGCGCCGTTCCTGAGCGTGGCCGCGTTGTGGATCTACCTGACCGCGACCTACGTCTCCCACGAGGCGTGGGCGATGGTGGTGCCGACCAAGGGCTCGGTGCTGGAGCTGGGCAGGCTGCTGGCCACCGGCTGGGCCGACATCCAGCGCTTCGCGGCCCCGGTGCCCGCCAACGAGGCCATCGCGCTGCTGACGACCGGCGGCGTGGGGCTCATCGCGATCGCCGTAGACCTGTTCGCCACGCAGCTGCGGCGGGCGGCGCTGGCGGGGCTGCCGATCCTGGCGCTGGCGACCGTCCCGGCCACGATCCTGCCGGACCCGATCAGCTGGCCCGCGTTCATCCTCGCTGCGCTCGGTTTCACCAGCCTGCTGATCGCCGACGGGCGCGAGCGGGTGGGGCACTGGGGCAGGGCGGTGCTGGTGCGCCGGACCCGCTCGTCCGTCTCCCCGTCGCCGGACGCGCCGCGCGCGACGGCCGACACGAGCGGCCTGCGGCTGTCGGGCAAGCGCATCGGGTTCGCCGCGATCGCGCTGGCCGTGCTGCTCGGCTGGGCGATGCCGCCGATGGAGCCGGTGTCGTTCTTCACCTTCGGCGTGGGCGGCAGGGGCTCGGGCAAGGGCAACTCGATCAGCATCCCGAACCCGATCGCGAACCTGAAGGGCCAGCTCGAACTGCCGGAACGGCGGACCGTCCTCACCTACACCAACAGCGACGACAGGCCCCGCTACCTGCGGATCTACTCGCTCGACACCTTCGACGGCGAGCAGTTCGGCATGTCGGAGCCGAACGGTGCGCCGGAGAACAGGACGGACAACGGCCCGCTGCCCGAGCCGCCCGGCCTGGACCGGTCGACGAAGGTCACCGACGTGGTGACCAGGATCAGCATCAGCGACGAGATCGCCAAGTGTGCGACGTGCGCGCGGTCGTTCCTGCCCCTGCCCTACCCGCCGACGCAGATCAACGTCGAGGGCGACTGGCGGGCGGACGTCAGCACCCTGATGGTCTTCTCCACCAGGGACGAGGTCGCCGGGCTCGACTACGAGGTGGCCACCCGCGAGCCCGCGCCGACCCCCGAGCTGCTGCGGTCGCTGCCGCAGCCGAAGCCGGCGGCCGACGTGCGCTATCTGAAGGTGCCCGACAACGTCCCGCCGGAGGTCAGGGACCTGGCGCTCAGGGTGACGAGCGACGCGAAGTCCAACTACGACGCGGCGGTGAAGCTGCAGGAGTTCTTCACCAGGACCGGCAAGTTCACCTACAGCCTCAGGACGCAGGGCCACAGCAACTCCGCGCTCAAGGACTTCCTGCTGCACAGCAGGGCCGGGTACTGCGAGCAGTTCGCCGCCTCGATGGCGCTGCTGGCCAGGCTGGTCGGCATCCCCGCCAGGGTGGCGATCGGCTACACGGGCGGCACCAAGCTCGGTGATCGGTGGCAGGTCGGCACCAACGACTCGCACTCCTGGCCCGAGCTGTACTTCGAAGGCGTCGGCTGGCTGCCGTTCGAGCCCACCCCGACCGGTTCGCTCGGCCAGGGCAGCGCCCGCGTCCCGGACTACACGCAGCCGCCGGCCCCCTCCACGGGCGACGCCTCGACGCCGACGACGGGCTCGACCAGCTCCGCGGAGGACGAGCCGCTCGGCCCGCAGAACCGGCGCAACCCGCGCGAGCTCGACCGCGAGGCGGGGGTCGCGCCCGCCGGACTGCCCGCCGACGACTCGATGCCGCTGATCGGGAAGATCGGAATCGGCGCGGCCGGGCTGCTGCTGATCCTGCTGATCCCGGCGGGGATACGGCTGATCACCAGGAACAGGCGGCTGCGCGCGCTGGCGTGGAAGGTGTCGGAGCCGTCGGACGAGATGACGGCCCGCGTGGTGGCCGACAGCCATCCGTCGGTGGCGGCGGCGTGGGCGGAACTGGACGACGCGCTCTACGACTACGGGATGGCCCGCGGGCCCAGCGAGACGCCCCGGGCGCTCGCCCGGCGGCTGACCGAGCAGTACGAGTTCGACTCCGAGTCGGCCGCGTCGATGGCGGCGATCGCGTCGGCGGTGGAACGGGCGCTGTTCGCCAGGAATCCCGGCGAGATCGGGCCGTTGAAGAAGGACCTGCGCCTGGTGCGCCTGGCGCTGGCGGCGACCGTGTCGCGCGGGAGGCGGCTGCGGGCGGTGCTGCTGCCACCCTCGACGTTGCGCCGGCTGCGGCTGATGGGCGAGCGGCTGCTCGACGGGTTCGACCGGCTGGAGAACATCAGGTTGCGCCGGACGGCAGCCCAGAAGGGTTCCTGACTCATAGAGCGATCGTGCGGTCGTCCCCTCCCGCGGAGGACGGCCGCACGATCGTCTCGGGGCTTCTAACGTTCGTCGTGGCGCCGGCGCCAGCGCTCTTCCATGCGTTCCATGAAGGTCGCGCGACTGCCCCTGCGGGGGCCCTTGCCCTGGGCCGCCGTGCCGGAGGACGGGGCGGAGTCGCCGAACCCGTTCATACGTTTCCAGCTCGACAGGCCCCACAGACACGCGGCGAGCATGACCACGAAACCGCCGACGCCGAGGGGGATCAGGTTGATCACCACGCCGACCATCAACAGCACGACGCCGAGAGCAAAGCCGATGGAGGCCCTGATCAGGCGACGTTTGTAGTGGCTGCGCGGGTCACTGATCCTTACGGTGTTGGCCCACTTCGGGTCCTCGGCGTAGAGGGCCTGCTCGATCTGGTCGAGCAAGCGCTGCTCGTGCTCAGAGAGCGGCACGGCGCCTCCCAAGGACGGCCCCAGGACGGGGAAGACGGCAACGGACGACACGGGGTGTCCGGACCTCGCGGTCGGTTATCCCCAGAATACGAGGCTGTAGACGTAGGCGAAAGCAAACGTCCAACGCAGACCAAACCGGAGGTGACGTCATAGCTCCATTGTGGACCATCTGTGCCCCCTCCCCCGAAGTCGCGACATCGACGTCATTCCTCCATTTCATCAAGTCTGCCTCGAACAAGCGACGCCGGGAGCACCGCATCTGGCCCGAATCTTCGGATTGCCTGGTCCATAGCCTGCTCCGCCTCGCGCCAGCCCGTCTCGCGCTCGCCCAGACTGAGCTGACGGGTGGCCGAATCGGCGGGACGCAGGTTCTCCATCCTGACCCCCACCAGCCGCAGGCGCACCCGTTCCAGCCCGGCCGCCTCGAACAGCTCGCAGGCCGTGGCGTAGATCTCCTGGGCGACGTCGGTCGGCTCCCGCAGGGTGCGAGACCTGGTGATCGTGGAGAAGTCGGCCCGGCGCAGCTTCACACTCACCGTTCTGCCCACGTGCCCGCTCTTACGCATCCGGGCGGCCACCCGCTCCGACAGCCGCAGCAGCTCCCGCTTGATCACCTCGGGGTCGTCGACGTCGACCGCGAACGTCTCCTCGTTGCCGATGCTCTTGTCGGGCACGTGCGCGGTGACAGGACGCTCGTCGCGCCCCCAGGCCAGCGTGGCGAGGTGGCCGCCCACGGCCTGGCCCAGCTCGCGCCGCAGCGTGTTGGGGGGCACCCTGGCGAGGTCGCCCACGGTGCGGATGCCGAGCCGCACCAGGGCCTGCTCGGTGCGCTCGCCGACGCCCCACAGCGCCGAGACGGGCAGCGGATGGAGGAAGTCGACCACCTCGTCGGCGGGCACCACCAGCAGGCCGTCGGGCTTGCACTGCTTTGAGGCGAGTTTTGCGACGAACTTGCTGCTGGCGACGCCTACCGAACAGGTGATGCCGTACCGCTCCAGGACCTGCGCCCTGATCATCGCGGCGATCACGCCGGACGAGCCCAGCCTGCGCCTGGCGCCGCCGACGTCGAGGAACGCCTCGTCGGACGCGATCGGCTCGACCAGCGGGGTGATCGCGTGGAAGATCTCCATGACCCCCTTGGAGACCTCGGAGTACTTGCCGTGGCTGGGCGGGATGACGGTGGCCTGCGGGCACAGGCGGCGAGCCCGGCTCATCGGCATCGCGGAGTGCACGCCGTACGCGCGGGCCTCGTAGGTGGCGCTGAGCACCACCCCGCGCCCGGCGAGCGAGCCCACGATCACCGGCCGCCCCCTCAGCTCAGGACGGTCGAGCAGCTCGACACTGGCGAAGAAGGCGTCCATGTCGACGTGCAGGACAGGGCAGCCGCTGTCGTCGGCCCCGGTCTGAGGAGCGGGGCCGATGCCCGTGATCTGCTTGCGAGACACGCTGCCGAGTCTATCCGAACACGCGTTCTATGACCTGTATCGCTTCGGCATCGTCAGCTCCGGTGCCCGAGGACGTGGAGCTGGGTGGCGATGTCGCGCAGCACCGGGTGGGTCGCGGCGGCCTGCTCCAGCGCCACCAGCGACTCGGCCGCGCCGGGCTCCCCGTCGATGAGTCTGCTGGGCACCAGGTCGGCGAAGACGCGCACCCCGTGCACCGCGCCCACCGTGAACCCGGTGGCGGCGAGCAGCTCCGCGAGGGCCGCGGCGGTGTAGCGGCGCGGCGTGGGATCGCGGTCGCCCCAGCTTCCGCTCGGGTCGTCGAGCACCGCCCTGGCCTCGTCGAACTGGCCTGCCAGAGCGCGGTGGATGGCGCTGGCGACGGGGTTGGCGGCCAGCACGCTGACCGCGCCACCCACGCGCAGCACCCCGGCCACGGCGCTCAGCGCGCTGAGCGGGTCCTCGACGTACTCGAGGACGCTGTGGCAGAGCACCAGGTCGGCGCTGTCGCGGCTGAGGAGCTCACCCAGGTCGGCGGCGTCTCCTTGGAGGCCCCTGACCGCCACGCCCTTCTCCTTGGCCCGGCGCTCCAGCGCGGCCAGCGAGTCGGGGCTCGGGTCGACGACCGTCACGGTGTGGCCGAGCTCGGCCAGCGGCACGGCGAACCCTCCGGTTCCGCCGCCGGCGTCGACGATGTCGAGCCCCCCGCGCCCGGTGGCCTCGGCCCGTTCGGCCAGCACCGCCCGCAACGCGTCCCAGACGACGGCGGTACGCACCGCCGGGGCCCTCGTGACGCCTTCAGCACGCAACGTCGCCTCAACTCCCTCTCCACGACGGAACACGCCCACCCTACGCGCTCCCCGCCCCGCCCGCTCCCCCGCGGGCAGGACGCGGGAAGGCGCCCTGACCGCCGCGGGCGGGCCGCCGCCGGGGCTACAGCGTGATGCTGGCCTTGAGCTGCTTGAAGCGGGCCAGCAGGCCGTTGACGAACTGCGGGGACTCGTCAGTGGACAGCTCCCCGGCCAGGTGCACCCACTCGCTGATGACCACGCCCTCCGGCACGTCGGGCATCCACAGCAGCTCGTACGTGCCACCGCGCAGCAGGTTGCGGTCGACCGCGGGCATGCGGTCGAGGGGCCAGCCCTCCGCGTACGTGGTGATCAGCTCGTCGATGCGGGCTCGGTGCCTGGCGACGCCCTCGACGATGGCCGAGGTGTACTCGTTCACCGGGGGCTCCTGCCGGTCGACGCGCTCGGCGAGGATCTTCAGCGGATTCTCGCCGCGCAGTTCGGCCTCGAAGAGGATGTCGAGCGCGCGCCTGCGTGCCTTGCCTCGGGCGGACACTCAGGCCCGGCCGAGGTACTCGCCGCTGCGCGTGTCGACCTTGACCCGCTCACCGGTGGTGATGAAGAGCGGGACCTTGATCTCGGCGCCCGTCTCGAGCGTGGCGGGCTTGGTGCCGCCGGTGGAGCGGTCGCCCTGCAGGCCGGGCTCGGTGTTGGCGATGGTCAGCTCGACCGCGGCGGGCAGGTCGACGTAGAGCGCGGCGCCCTCGTTGAAGGCCACCGTGGCCAGGGTGTTCTCCAGCATGTAGTTGGCGGCGTCGCCCACCGTGCCGCTGCCGACGTTGACCATGTCGTAGGTCTCGGTGTCCATGAAGACGAAGTCGTCGCCGTCACGGTAGGAGTACTGCATCTCGCGCTTGTCGACGTTGGCCACGTCGACCTTCACGCCGGCGTTGAAGGTCTTGTCGACAACCTTGCCGGACAGCACGTTCTTGAGTTTGGTGCGCACGAACGCGCCGCCCTTGCCCGGCTTCACGTGCTGGAACTCCACAACGGCCCAGAGCTCACCGCCGTCGAGCTTCAGCACCATGCCGTTCTTGAGGTCGTTGGTCGTCGCCACTCGTTTCTCCCGCGTGCGGCCGCTCTAAAGGACGAGCAGCTCCTTGGTCGTCTTAGTGAAAAGTTCCGGCCCGCCTTCACGCGTCACGAGCGTGTCTTCGATACGAACGCCGCCCCGGCCTGGGAGGTAGACCCCAGGCTCGACGGTGATCGGAACTCGATCCTCTAGTCTACCGGTACGCGCAGGGCCCAGGAACGGCTCCTCGTGGATCTCCAGCCCGACTCCGTGGCCGAGACCGTGCCGGAAGTGCCCGCCGTGGCCCGCGGCCTCGATGACGGAGCGGGCGGCCGCGTCCACGTCGCCCGCGGCGGCGCCGGGGGTCAGGGCCTCGCGGCCGGCCCGCTGGGCGGCGGCCACCAGGTCGTAGAGCTCGCGCTGCCAGGCGGCGGGCTCGCCGATCGAGAGCGTGCGGGTCATGTCGGCGTGGTAGCCCTGGTAGCGGGCGCCGAAGTCGATGGTGACCAGGTCGCCGGCGCGCAGTCGCCTGTCGGTCGGGTCGTGGTGCGGGATCGCGCCGTTCTCGCCCGAGGCGACGACGGACTCGAAGGCGGGCTTGTCGGCGCCCAGTTCGACCATGCGGGCCTCGAGGAGGCGGGCCACCTCCCGCTCGGTCAGGCCCGGCGCGATGCGCGCCGAGACGTCGGCGAACGCCTGGTCGCTGATGGCGCAGGCGGTGCGGAGCAGTTCCAGCTCGTCGTCGTCCTTGACCGCTCTGAGCCCTTCCACGAGCGGCTCCAGCGGGATGAGGCCCTCACCCAGGCCGTTGCTCAGCTGGATGAAGGTGGCCACGCTCATGTGCGCGGCCTCGAACCCGACGCCCGGCGCGGCCAGCCTGGCCGCCACGTCGGCCGCCTCGACCGTCTCCACGTCCATCTCGCGCGTCTTGCCGATGTAGCGGTTGTCGGTCGCGAGCAGCGCCGAGCCGTCGGCCCTGACCAGGACGGCCGCGTTCGAGCTGTCGAGCCCGGTGAGGTAGCGGACGTTGACGAGCGAGGTGATGAGGACGGCGTCCACCTCGCGGGCGGGCAGCAGCGCGGCCAGCCGCGCCCGGCGCTCCGGGTAGTTGACGGTCATTTCGTCAATGTACGCGTATTGACCATGCCTGTCCGCCCGGCTACCGTCGCCCAAACGGGTTAGGAAGGTTTCCTAACTTCCATGGGAGCGTTTGATGAGGCACGCCTTAGCGATCGCGTTGACCGTCCTCACCGTGGGCAGCCCAGCAGGGAGCCCAGTAGGGAGCCCAGTAGGGAGCATGGTGGTGAGCACCACGGGAGGGCCCGCCATGGCCCAGGCCGAGCCGTCCGGCCACATCCGTGTCGACCAGGTGGGGTTCGGACCTGCCGAGGCCAAGCACGCGTACCTGATGACCCGCGCGCCGTCGCCGGGCGCGCGTTTCAGCGTCGTGGACCGCGACGGGCGCGAGGTGCTGAAGGGGACGGCGGGCCGCGACCTCGGCTCGTGGAACGCCTCCTACGGGCACGTCTACGACCTGGACCTGTCGCGGCTGCGCGCGCCGGGCAGGTACCGGATCAGGTCGGGCGCGCTGACGTCCCCGTCGTTCCAGGTGGCCCCCGCCTCGCCGGCGGACAGCATCCTCGCCTTCTTCAAGGGGCAGCAGGACGGCGGGCGGCGGCACCGCAACGACCGGGCGGCCTCCGTCTACGAGTGGCCGGCCTTCACCGGGCCCGACACGGACGAGATCAAGGGCGAGCTGTCGAAGATCGGCGGCCCGGTGGACGTGGAGGGCGGCTGGTTCGACGCGGGCGACTACCTCAAGTTCACCCACATCCTGGCGTACGTGGACACGCTGCTGTGGGCCTCGGCCCGCGACGGCGCCACGGGCGACCTGCGCCTGCGCCGCGAGGCCGCCCACGGGACGGAGTACCTCGACAAGATGTGGGACGGGACGACCAAGACCCTCTACATCCAGGTCGGCGTCGGCGCGGGCAACAAGGAGGGCACGTTCTCCGGCGACCATGACGTCTGGCGGCTCCCCGAGGCCGACGACACCTCCGAGCACCCGTTCCTGCGTCACCGCCCGGTCTTCCGTGCGGCCCCTCCAGGCGCGCCGATCAGCCCCAACCTCGCGGGCCGTACGGCGGCCGCCTTCGCCCTGGCCGCGCAGCTGGAGCCGTCGCGCGACAAGGCCAGGGAGCTGCTGGACAAGGCCGCCGACGTCTACGCGATGGCCAGGACGGAGAACGTGGGGCAGCTCGTCACGTCCCTGCCGCACGCCTTCTATCCGGAGAGCGCCTGGCGCGACGACATGGAGCTGGGCGGGGCCGAGCTGGCGCTGGCCGGCCTGCGGCTGGGCGACCCTCGGTGGGGCGGCTGGCTTGAGCGGTCGGCGCACTGGGCGCGCCAGTACCTGACGCACGAGGCGGGCGGCGACACCTTCAACCTGTACGACGTGAGCGCGCTCGCGCACACCGACCTGGTCAGGGCGATGCGGGCGGCGGACGCGTCCATGCTGGCGGTCACCGAGACCCAGCTGGTGGACGACCTGAAGGCGCAGCTCTCGATCGGGGCGGCCAGGGCGGCCAAGGACCCGTTCCGCGCGGGCGCGGCCTACGACGCGTTCGACGCGGTGCCGCACGCGTTCGGCCTGGCGGCCACCTCGCGGCTGTACCGGTCGGTCAGCGGTGACAGGTCCTACGACACGTTCGGGACGCAGCAGCGCGGCTGGGTGTTCGGGGCCAACCCGTGGGGCGTGTCGTTCGTGGCGGAGGTGGGCGAGCGGTCGATCCGCTGCCCGCACTACCAGATCTCCAACCTGACGGGCAGGCCCGCGAGGGGCGCCGTGGTCAACGGGCCGAACAGCGCGTCGCTGTTCGACGAGGGCCTCGGCGACCACCTCGACGGCATGTCCCCCTGCCCGGCGGACGGCGTGGACGCCTACGCCCGCTTCACGGGCAGGGGCAGCAGGTTCGTGGACGACGTGCGGTCGTGGCAGGCGTCGGAACCGGCCGACGACTTCGCCGCCGTCGCCGTCTACGCGCTGACGCTGATGTCCCGCGACTGAGCCCCTGCGCCGGGGGCGGGAGCCCGCACGACCGCTCCCGGCCCCGGAGGCGGCTGAAAGGACGCACCGGCCACCGGCTCAGGAGAAGCGCCGGCCGCCGGCTCAGGAGACGCGCCGACGGCCGGGGAACCCGGCCACCGCCTCAGCGGACGCGCCAGGCGCCGAGGAAGTCGGCCAGCGGGCCGCTGCTGGGAACGTCGCCCTTCTCCGCGGCCTTGACCAGGTCGCGGAGCACGCCCGCGACCTGGTCGCGCGCCGCGTTCTGGTGCCCCTCCTCGTACTTCCTGGCCGCCTTCCTGATCTTCTCGTGCGCCTTCGCCGCCACCCGCGGGTCGATGTCGCCGATGGCCTCCTGGCTGCGGATCGCGTCGTCGAACATCCGCATCCAGTGCTGCCATGAGCGCGTCGGCGAGGTTGTGCAGGGTGTCGCCGAGCAGCGCGACCGAGCCGGACAGGACGACGATCACGGCCTGGATGGCCGCCGTCGTCATC
>NZ_JBEXUP010000184.1:0-15196 GCF_040614375.1 Nonomuraea sp. NPDC005983 | reverse complement strand
GCCCGCCGTCCGCCCGCCGCAGAACCCCGAGCTGCTGGCCCGGCTCGCCGCGCTGCGCGACACCGACCACCGGCTGGCGGTGGCCCGCTCCAGCGGCGCGGCGTCCGCGGCGACGCTGGAACGCGACCGTGCCCGCCTCGAAGCCCAGGTCAGGGCCGGAACCCTGCACGTGCGCGGCGCGGCGGGGCGGGGGGAGCGCGGGCCGGGCGCGGAGCAGATCCTGGCCGCGCTCGGCGACGGGTGCCTGGCCGAGCTGGTGATCGTCGACGGTGTCCTGTACGTGCTGCTCTGCGGCGGCGGCCGGGTGCGCAGGTTCGCCGTCGGGCCCGCCGCCACGGCCGTCGCCGAGATCGAGTTCGCCCGCTCCCGGCTGCGCCGCCTCGCCTACGAGCGGCGGCCGGACCGGGCGGCGCTCGCCGAGCTGGGCGCCAGGCTGGAGGCGAGCGTGCTCGGGCCGGTGGCGGGCAGGCTCGGCGATGGCCCCGTCGTGGTGGTGCCGCCGAGCAGGCTGCACGAGGCCCCGTGGGGGCTGCTGCCGTCGCTGCGGCGCAGGGCCTTCAGCATCGCCCCGTCGGCGGGCGCGTGGCTGCGCGCGCAGGCGGCCGAGCGGCCAGGCGACGCTTCGATCGTGCTCGTGCGCGGGCCCGAGGTGGCCAACGCCGAGCAGGAGGTACGCGCCATCGCCGGGCTGTACGACGAGGCCCCCACGCCGCCGGCCGTCCTGGGCGGCGGCTCGGCCACCACCCGCGCGGTGCTCGACGCGATCGACGGCTGCCTGCTGGCGCACGTCGCCGCGCACGGCACGTTCAGGGCCGACAGCCCGCTGTTCTCGTCCCTGCTGCTGGACGACGGCCCGCTCACCGGCTACGACCTGGAACGGCTGCGCCGTGCCCCGTACCGGCTGGTGCTGTCGAGCTGCGACTCCGGCCAGATGGCCGCGGTCGGCGCGGACGAGGTGCTCGGGCTGGCCACCGCGCTGCTGCGCCTGGGCACGGCGGGCATCGTCGCCAGCGTGGTCCCGGTGAACGACGAGACGGCGGTGCCCGTCATGGTCGGCCTGCACGCCGGGTTACGCCGCGGGCTGAGCCTGGCCGAGGCGCTGTGCCAGGCCCGGGGCGACGACGTCTCGTTCGTCGCGATCGGCGCGGGCTGACGGCGCCGCCGACTTGACAGCCCCCTTGACTGTTGAGCGATAAATCTTCTCAAGTGCCCGCAATAACCGACAAACGGTGACATATTGATTGATGGGCTAGATTGTGGCTTGAGTGGAATTTGTGGCGTTGCTAGGGTGGCCCGATGCTGAGGATGCGGGAATGACCTTTCGCCGCACCTTGACAGATACCACTGACCATGGCGGTGCTCGATGGACTTCGGTCGCTCTGACCGCTGGCGGCTGCCGACGGCGATCAAGATCCTGATCGCGGGTGGGTTCGGCGTGGGAAAGACCACCATGGTGGGGGCCGTGTCCGAGACGCGCCCCCTCCGTACGGAAGAGGCGCTGACGCACGTCGGCACGCACATCGACGACCTGTCGGGCGTCGAGTCCAAGCCGACCACGACCGTGGCCATGGATTTCGGCCGCATCACCATCCGCGACGACTACATGCTGTACCTGTTCGGCACCCCCGGCCAGGAACGGTTCTGGTTCGTCTGGGACGAGCTGGCCATGGGCGCGCTCGGGGCCGTGGTGCTGGCCGACACGCGCCGCCTGGCCGACAGCTTCCCCGCCATCGACTACTTCGAGCGCCGCGAGACACCGTTCGTGGTGGCGCTGAACTGCTTCGACGGCGCCAGGCCCGTCACGGTCGGCGACGTGCGCCAGGCCCTCGAACTGGAGGCGGAGATCCCGATCGTGCGCTGCGACGCCCGCAAGCGCGCCTCGGGCAGGGAGGTGCTCATCGCGCTGGTCGAGCACGCGATGCGCTCGGGCCCCACCCCCGTCGGGACCATGTCGTGACCATCACCGGCTACCTTTGACCGATGGAGGAGATCGACCGCCGGATCGTCACACTGCTGGCAGCGGACGGCCGGATGAGCTTCACCGACCTGGCCAGGGAGACCGGCCTGTCAGTGTCGGCCGTGCACCAGCGGGTCCGCCGCCTGGAGAAGCGCGGTGTCGTGCGCGGCTACGCCGCCGTCGTCGACTACGACGCGGTCGGGCTGCCGCTGACGGCGTTCGTGTCGATCAAACCGATCGACCCGGCCGCGCCCGACGACGCCCCCGAGCGGCTGGCCCACCTGACCGCGATCGAGGCCTGCCACAGCGTCGCCGGTGACGAGAGCTACATCCTCAAGGTCCGGGTGGCCTCGCCCGTGGCGCTGGAGGAGCTGCTCCAGCACATCCGCGCCTCGGCGAACGTCTCCACCCGCACCACGGTGGTGCTGAGCACCCCGTACGAGCACCGCGCCCCCGAGCTGGCGGAGCCTCCCGGCGAGGAAAATCCGGCCTGACTGTTCGGCAATGCCGAACCACGCTAGAGTCGGCGGCGTGGGAGAGACGATCCAGTCCGTGGAACGCGCCGCCGGCATCCTGCGGCTGCTCGCCTCGGGGCCGCGCGAGCTGGGCGTGGCCGAGCTGGCCCGCGCGATGGGCCTGCCCAAGGGCACGCTGCACGGCATCCTGCGCACGCTGGTCCACGTCGGCTTCGTCGAGCAGGACGCCACCACCGGCCGCTACCGGCTCGGCGGCACCCTGCTGCATCTCGGCAGCAGCTACCTCGACGTCAACGAGCTGCGCACCCGCTCGCTGAACTGGGCCGACGCGCTGGCCGGGCGCAGCAGGGAGAGCGTGTGGATCGGCACCCTGCACGAGGGCGGGGTGCTCGTCGTCCACCACGTGTTCAGGCCCGACGACAGCATGCAGGTCCTGCAGGTCGGCACCATGCTGCCCGCGCACGCCACCGCGCTCGGCAAGGTGCTGCTCGCCTACGACCCGTACGGCGAGGCGCCGGCCGAGCCGCTGCCCGCGTTCACGGGGCGCACCCTGGTCGCCCCCGACGACCTGGCCAAGGACCTGGAGCTGGTACGCGGCAGGGGCTGGGCCGCCGAGGTGGAGGAGCTGGTCGAGGGCGAGGTCTCCATCGCCGCCCCGATCAGGGACCGCCGCGCGGTCACCGTGGGGGCGATCGGCGTCAGGGGCGCGCTCGAACGGCTCGCCGAGGGCGGTGAGCCACGCATGGACGTCGTCTCCTACGTCCGCGACGCCGCCCGTGCCATCACCCGAGACCTCAGCCGATGATCAACCACCCCCCGTGTTCGGCGATGCCGAACAAGCTGAAGTGAGGAACCCCGTGCCTCGACCGCACTACGTCGCCGCCATCGACCAGGGCACCACGTCCAGCCGGTGCATGGTGTTCGACCGCGACGGCCGGATCGTCTCCGTCGCGCAGCGCGAGCACCGGCAGATCTTCCCGAGGCCCGGCTGGGTCGAGCACGATCCCGCCGAGATCTGGCAGGCCGTCCAGGCCGTGCTGGCCGACGCCGTCGCGGGCAGCGGCATCGACCCGGGCCAGCTCGTCGCGCTCGGCATCACCAACCAGCGCGAGACCACCGTGCTGTGGGATCGCCGCACCGGCCGGCCCGTGACCAACGCCGTCGTCTGGCAGGACACCCGCACCGACGCCCTCGTCCGCTCCCTGGCCGGGCACGAGGAGCTGTTCCGCGAGCGGGCCGGGCTGCCGCTCGCCACCTACTTCGCCGGCCCCAAGATCCGCTGGCTGCTGGACGAGACGCCGGGGCTGCGCGAGCGGGCCGAGCGGGGCGAGGTCCTGTTCGGCACCGTCGACAGCTGGCTGATCTGGAAGCTCACCGGCCGCCACGTCACCGACGTCACCAACGCCAGCCGCACCATGCTGATGAACCTGCGCACGCTGAGCTGGGACGACGAGCTGCTCGCCGCGCTCGGCGTGCCCCGCGCGATGCTGCCGGAGATCCGCCCGTCCGCCGAGGTGTACGGCACGGCCGACGGCGGCGTGCCGGTGGCGGCGGCGCTCGGCGACCAGCAGGCCGCCCTGTTCGGGCAGACCTGCTTCGAGCCCGGCGAGACCAAGAGCACCTACGGCTCGGGCAGCTTCCTGCTGATGAACACCGGCGCCGAGCCCGTCACGTCCAAGCACGGGCTGCTCACCACCGTCGGCTACCAGATCGGCGACTCGCCCGCCACCTACGCGCTGGAAGGCTCGATCGCGGTCACCGGGTCGCTGGTGCAGTGGCTGCGCGACAACCTCGGCCTGATCTCCAGCGCCGCCGAGATCGAGACGCTCGCCGCGACCGTCGACGACAACGGCGGCTGCTACTTCGTCCCCGCCTTCTCCGGGCTGTTCGCGCCGCACTGGCGCTCCGACGCCCGCGGCGTCATCGCCGGGCTGACCGGGTTCGTCACCAAGGGGCACATCGCGCGGGCGGCGCTGGAGGCGACGGCCTGGCAGACCCGCGAGGTGGTCGACGCGATGAACGCCGACGCCGGGCTCGCGCTCACCTCGCTGCGCGCCGACGGCGGGATGACCGCCAACAACCTGCTCATGCAGATCCTGGCCGACGTGCTGGCCGTACCGGTGGTACGGCCGATGGTCGCCGAGACCACCTGCCTGGGCGCCGCCTACGCCGCCGGGCTGGCCACCGGCTACTGGCCCGACACCGACAGCCTGCGCGCCAACTGGCACAAGGCCGCCGAATGGCGTCCGCAGGTCAGCCAGGACGTCCGCGACAGAGAGCATCGCAACTGGCGCAAGGCCATCGAACGCAGCCTCGACTGGAGCACGCCATGACCTCCCGCACCACACCCGCCGCGCACTCCGCCACCCGCGCGGAGACCCGGCAGGAGCTGTCCACCACCACCTACGACCTGCTCGTCATCGGCGGCGGCATCCTCGGCACCTCCGTCACCTGGATGGCCGCGCAGGCCGGGCTGCGCGTCGCCATGGTCGAGGCGGGCGACTTCGCCGGAGCCACGTCCAGCGCGTCGTCCAAGCTCGTCCACGGCGGGCTGCGCTACCTGCAGACCGGCAACGTCAAGCTCGTCGCGGAGAACCACCGCGAGCGGCGGGCGCTGGCCGCCGACATCGCGCCGCACCTGGTCAAGCCGCTCACGTTCGTGGTGCCGATCTACCGCGGCGGGCCGCACGGCGCCGCCAAGCTGGGCGCGGGCGTCTTCCTGTACTCGGCGCTGTCGGTGTTCGGCGACGGCCTCGGGAAGGTGATCACGCCGAACCAGGCCCTGGCGAAGGTGCCCGCGCTGAAGGCGGAGGGGCTGCGGGCCGCCGCCGTCTACGGCGACCACCAGATGAACGACAGCCGGGTCGCGGTGATGACCGTCCGCGCCGCGGTCGACGCGGGCGCGGTCGTGCTCAATCACGCGGAGGTCGTCGGGCTGCGCAAGACCGGCGGCCCAGTGGGCGGCACGGTGGGCGGCACGGTGACCGGAGCCGACCTGCGCGACCGCCTCGACGGCGGCGAGTTCGGGGTGAACGCCCGGCTCGTGCTGAACGCGACCGGCCCGTGGATCGACCACCTGCGCCGGATGGAGGACCCCGGCGCCGCGCCCAGCATCCGGCTGTCCAAGGGCGCCCACCTGGTCATGCGCCGCCACGAGCCGTGGAAGGCCGCGCTCACCGTCCCGATCGACAAGTACCGGGTCTCCTTCGCCATCCCCTGGGAGGACCACCTCCTGCTCGGCACCACCGACGAGGCCTACGAGGGCGACCCCGCCGACGTGCGCGCCACCGACGCGGACGTGGCCCAGATCCTCGACGAGGCAGGGCACGCCGTCCAGGACGGGCAGCTGCGGCGCGAGGACCTCACCTACTCCTTCGCCGGGCTGCGCGTGCTGCCCGGTGGGCCGGGGGCGGTGGCGTCCGCCAAGCGGGAGACCGTGCTGACGCGCGGCAGGGGCGGCATGCTGTCGGTCGCCGGCGGCAAGTGGACCACCTACCGGCACATCGGCAAGCTCGTCCTCGACACGCTCGCCCACCTGCCGGGCCGCCCCCTGGGCGACGACCTGGCGGCCATCCTGCCCGCCATGCCGCTGCCGGGCCTGGCCAGCCCCGACGCGGTCGCGATGCGGCTGTGGTCCGACCGTGAGCCGGGCGCCCGGATGGACCCGCTCGTCGCCCGGCACCTGGCCACCCACTACGGGTCGATCGCGTTCGACCTGGCCAGGCTCATCCGCGACGATCCCGCGCTGGGGGAGCGCATCCACCCCGACGGCCCCGACATCTGGGCGCAGGCGCTGTACGCCCGCGACCACGAGTGGGCGGCCACGGTCGACGACGTCCTGCGCCGCCGCACCACGCTGACCGTCCGCGGGCTCGACACGCCCCAGGTCCGCGACCGGATCAGGGAGCTGCTGGAGGGCCGCTGACGCGCCCGGCCAGGTTGGAGCGCCCGGCGCGCGGTGGCGCCGGGCGGGCCGCCGTCAGGGGCGCTCGTAGCGGGCGCGCAGGCGGGCCTTGGCGGCCTCCGTCGCCCCGAGGTGCTCCAGGCCGTTCAGCGCGGCTCCGATGATCGGCGGGACGTCCGCCACGATGAGCTTGGCGCGCGGCGCCCTGTCGGCGAAGGCGCTGTCCAGCAGGGGCGTCAGGAGCGGGTCCCTGGCGGTCAGGATGCCGCCGCCGAGCACCACCTCCGTGGGCGTCTCCAGCAGGTTGAGGCGGCGCAGGCACACCTCGGCCAGCACCGTCACCTCCTCCGCCTGGCGTTCCACCAGTGACAGGGCCACCGCGTCGCCGTCGGCCGCGGCGGCGAAGACGCCCGGCGTCAGCTCGTGCAGCCGGTCCGCGTCCAGGTGGCCGAAGTGCAGGGCGAGCACCAGGTCCGCCACGGTGGCCGTGCCGAAGTGGGCCTTGACCAGCGTCGTCAGCGCGGTGGAAGGCCCCCGGCCGTCCTCGGCGCGGATCGCGTGCCACAGCGCCTCCTCCGCCACGCCCAGGCCGCCGCCCCAGTCGCCGCTGAGGCGTCCCAGCGCGGGGAAGCGGGCGACCTCCCCGGTGGGGGAGACGCCGACCGCGTTGATGCCCGCTCCGCACACCACGGCCACGCCCCACGGCGCCGACGCCCCCGCCCGTAACACGGCGAAGGTGTCGTTGCGCACCACGATGTCCGGGCCGAAGCCCCTGGCGGCGAACTCCCGCGCCAGCGCCTCCTCCTCGACCGGCAGGTCCGCCCCGGCCAGGTAGGCGGCCACGTGGTCGAACCGCGCGTCCACGAGGGGGCTCTCGCCCGGTGACGCGCCCGCGACCGCCTGGTGCACCGCCTTCTCCACCTCGTCGACCGCCGCCGCCACCCCGTCGCTCTGCGGGGCGAACGGGCCCGATCGCCCCGTGGCCAGGACCTCTCCGTCGTCCGCGACCACCGCCACGTCGGTCTTGCTGTTGCCGCCGTCGACGGCCAGGACGAGTCTGCGGCGCTCCACTAGCCCACCGTCCACGGCAGGTAGGCGCGGTTGGCCTCCAGCAGCAGGTCCGTCAGCTCTTCGGCGATCGCGTCCTGGCCGATCAGCGGGTGGGCCAGCAGCGCGTCGCGGACCCGGTCCGCGCCGCCGTACAACGCCGCGTCGAGCGCCAGCCGCTCGTACGCCGACACGTGCGCGATCAGCCCCGAGTACAGCGGCTCCACCGCCGGCACCGGCAGCGGGACGGCCCCTGCGGCGGTGATGGTGGCGGGCACCTCGATGACCGCGTCGTCGTCCAGGAAGGGCAGCGTGCCGCCGTTGCGGAGGTTCACCACCTGCGCGTCGCCCCGGTCGCCCAGCAGCGAGGCGATCAGCGCGACCGCCGCCTCGGAGTAGAACGCGCCGCCCCGCTGCGACAGCAGCTCCGGCTTCTCGACCACGGCGGGGTCGGCGTACATCTCCAGCAGCCGCTCCTCCATGGCCGCCACCTCCGCCGCCCGCGACGGCCGGGCCCGCTGCTCCTGCACCACCTGGTCGTGCGCGTAGAAGTAGCGCAGGTAGTAGGACGGCACCGCGCCGAGCCTGGTCAGCAGGCCGGGCCGCAGGCCGAGGCCCTCGGCGAGCTCCTCGGCGTGCTCGCCGAGCAGCGCGGGCAGCACGTCCACGCCGTCCAGGTAGACGGCCCGCTCCCAGGTCAGGTGGTTGAGCCCGACGTGGCCGAGCGAGACACGCGACGGCTCGACGCCCAGCGTGGCGGCGGCGCGCCGCTGGAAGCCGATCGCGACGTTGCACAGCCCGATCGCCCGGTGCCCGGCGTCCAGCAGCGCCCTGGTGACGACGCCGACGGGGTTGGTGAAGTCCACGATCCACGCGCCGGGGGCGTGCCTGCGGACCGTCTCGGCCAGTTCCAGCACCACCGGGACCGTGCGCAGCGCCTTGGCCAGGCCGCCCGCGCCGGTCGTCTCCTGGCCGACGCAGCCGCAGCGCAGCGGCAGCGTCTCGTCGACGTTGCGCGCCGTCTGCCCGCCGATGCGGAGCTGGAACAGCACGGCGTCCGCGCCCGCCACCCCCTCCTCGACGGAGGCGGTGGCCAGCACCTGGGCCGGATGCCCGGCGTGGGCCAGCATCCTGCGCGCCATCCCGGCCACCAGTTCCAGCCTGGACGCGTTCGGATCTATCAGGGCGATGTCCGTGACGGGCAGCTCGTCCCTGAGCCGGGCGAACCCGTCGACGAGCTCCGGCGTGTACGTCGAGCCGCCCCCGATTACGGCGAGTTTCAACCCTTCACTCCTGTCAGCGTCACGCCCTCGATGAAGACCTTCTGGGCGAAGAAGAACACGATGATCACCGGTGCCATGACGAGCAGCGTGGCCGCCATGGTGAGGTTCCACTGGACGTGGTGCAGCGCCTTGAACGAGGCCAGGCCCACCGACAGCGTCCAGCTGTCCAGGTCGGTGGAGGCGTACAGCAGCGGCCCGTAGTAGTCGTTCCAGCAGTAGAAGAACTGGAACAGCCCGACCGCCACGATGCCCGGCCTGGCCATCGGCAGGATCACCCGCATCAGCGTCCTGAAGTCCGAGCAGCCGTCCACCCGGGCGGCGTCGGTGTACTCGCGCGGGATCGTGATGAGGAACTGCCGCAGCAGGAAGATGGAGAACGCGTCACCCAGCAGCATCGGCAGGATGAGCGGCCACAGCGTTCCGGTCAGCTGGAAGCGCGCCCAGATGAGGTAGACCGGTACCGCGATGACCTGGGGCGGCAGCATCATCATGGTGATGACCAGGAGGAACGCCAGCCTGCGCCCCCGGAAGCGGAACCGCGCCAGCGCGTAGGCCACCGGGATCGACGACAGCAGCGTGAACAGCGTCCCGAGCCCGGCGTACAGCAGGGTGTTGCGCAGCCACAGCAGGAGCGGCGAGCGGGCGAACACCTCGGCGAAGTTCTCCCAGTTCCAGCTGTGCGGCAGCAGCTCGTCGGTCAACGTCTGGTTGTCGCTCATCACCGCGGTGAACAGGACGAACACCAGCGGCCCGAGGAAGGCGACGGCCAGCCCCATGGCCACGGCGTGGGTGGCGATCCAGTACAGCGCCTTCCTGGTGCGGCGCCGTCCCCGAGCCCGGTGGACGGCGGCGCGCTCGGGCGCGGCGACCAGCGTGGCGCTCACGACGAGACCTCCTCGAAGCCGCGGAACTGACGCAGCAGGACGAGCGTGAAGAGCATCGACGCGGCGAACAGCACCAGGGCCAGCACGCAGGCGTAGCCCATGGAGTAGTCGCGAAAGCCCGCCTGGAATAGCCACTGCGGCAGCGTCAGCGTGGACATCTCCGGATAGCCGGGGACGAACGTCGAGCCGGGCGCGTCGGTGACGCCCGAGGCCACCCGGGCCGCGATCATCGCCTGGGTGAAGTACTGCAGCGTGTAGATCACGGTGGTGACCATGGAGAACATCAGCACGGGCCGGATCGTCGGCAGCGTGACGCTGCGGAACTGCCGCCAGCCGCCCGCGCCGTCGATGGCCGCCGCCTCGTACAGGTGCCTGGGCACGTCCAGGAGGGCCGCCAGGAAGATCACCATGAGGTTGCCGACGCTCCACATGGCCAGCAGCGTCAGACCGGGCTTGGACCAGTCCTTGTCGCCGAACCAGTCGGGCCCCTGTATGCCGACCAGGTCGAGAAGGTGGGTGACCGGCCCGGTCGAGGGGTTCATCAGGAAGACGAACGCGACCGTCCCGGCTGTCACCGGCACCAGCGCCGGCAGGTAGAACACGGTGCGGAAGAAGCCGACCCCGGCCTTGAGCTTGGTGACCAGCTGCGCCACGCCCAGCGCGAACAGCACCTGGGCGGGCACCATGAAAACGACCAGCCAGGCGGTGTTCCTGATGGACAGCCAGGCCCGTTCGTCCTGCAGGAAGTAGCGGTAGTTGTCCAGGCCGGTGAACTTCAGCGTGAACAGGTCGTAGTTGAAGAAGGAGAAGTAGGCGGTGGCGAGCAGCGGGTAGGCGAACAGCACCGAGAAGCCCACCAGCCAGGGAGCCAGCCACAGCAGGGCCCGCAGGCCCTCCTTGCGCCTGAGCGAGCGCGCGGCCATGGGATCAGCCGCCCGACAGCTTCAGCTTGTCGTTGATGGTCTTGTCCACGCCCGCCAGCCCGGAGTCCAGGTCCTTGGCGGAGCCCTTCTCCCACGAGGCGATGAAGGACTGCAGCGCCTCCTGGTTGAACGTGCTGTTGACGTGGGCCGGGATCGTGGTGGTCTTCGGGTTGGCGAAGATGTCGAGGAAGGTCTGGAAGTGCTCGTCCTTCTTCAGCTGCGGCGACTCCAGCGCGGCCGTGGTGGTCGGCACGTTGCGGATCGCGTTGGCCAGCGTGACCAGCGCGTCGGTGTCGGTGGTCAGGTACTTCACCAGCGCCCAGGCCGCCTCGGGGTGCTTGGCACCCTTCGGCACGCCGATCACGGTGCCCGCGGTGAAGCCGCCGCCGTACAGGTCGGGCTTGGCGTCGTCGACCGGCATCGGCGCGGTACCGTAGTCGATCTTCGGCGCCTCGTTGGCGAGCATCGCCACCCGCCACTCGCCGTCGATCGCCATGGCGACCTTGTTCTTGTAGAAGGGGTGGTTGGCGGAGAACTCGTCACCCAGCGACTTGCGGAACTTCTCCAAATTGGCGTAGCCGTACCAGTCGATGAGCTCCTTCTGCCAGGTCAGCAGCTTCTTCCAGGCGGGGTCCGAGCCGATCGCCGAGGTGCCGTCGGGGTTGGTCCACTTGGCGCCGACCATGGGGGACCAGTGGCCGGGGGTGTTCTCGTAGTACTGCGCGCTGGGGACGAAGCCGGCGACCTTGATCGTGCCGTCGGGGTCGCGCACCGTCAGTTCCTTGGCCAGCTTGGTCAGCTCCGAGAGCGTCTTGGGCGGCTGGTGACCCTTCATCAGCGCCTTGTTGTAGTAGAGGCCGTAGGCGTCGGTCAGCAGCGGCATCACGCACCGCTCGCCCTCGTACTGGGTGTAGTCGTTGACCACGGCCGGCATGACCGACAGGTCGATGCCGTCCTGCTTGATCACCGGGGTGAGGTCCTGGAAGACGCCGCTCTTGCACCACGCGGCGACCGAGTCGGTGGTGAAGGACGAGGCCACGTCCGGCGGCCGGCCACCGCGCACGGCCTGGGTGATCTGCTCGTCCTGGACGCCCTTGACCAGCTTCACGGTGATCTGCGGGTACTTCTTGTTGAAACCGGCGATGGCGTCGGTGAACGCCTTCACCTCCGAGTCGGCGGAGAAGCCGTGCCACAGCTCGATCGTGGTGGCGGGCAGCGCCGACGGCGCGGTGCCTGCCGGTTTGGGCTGGGAACCGAGGGCGGGGCCGCCCTCCTTGCCGGCGGTGCAGGCGGCCAGCGACAGGGCCGCTAGCCCTGCGACGGCCAGGGGAACGAAGCGCACGGGGGGTGCCTCCTCATGGCAGGGGAACCGTGGAGCCGAAGACCTCGTCGCGGACGGTGTCCAGGGCGAGGTCGAGCGCGCCGGCGAGGACGGGGTTGCCTTCGACGGTCGACAGGCGCAACTGGGGTCGCGGGATGGTGAGCGCGTGCAGTTCGTGCTCGACCAGCTCGCGCAGGCTTTCGCCGCCCGACAGCACGACGCCGCCGGTCAGCACGATCAGGCCCGGGTCGATGACGGAGGTGATGGCCGCCAGGCCCACCGCCAGCCGGGCCGCGATGTCGCGCAGCCCCGCCCTGGCGTCGTCGGCCTTCTGCCCGCCGCCGTCCGCCGCGCGCACCGCGTTCGCGATGGCCTGGCGGAAGTCCGTGCCGCGCACGCCGTACGAGCGCAGCAGCTTCAGTACGGCGGGGCCGCCCGTGAGCGCCTGGTAGCCGTGGTTGGCGTAGCGCCCGGCCTCGCGGGCCGTCGGCGCGCCGGGGGTGGGCATGTAGCCGACCTCGCCCGCGCCGCCGGTGGCGCCCCTGTGCATCCGCCCGCCCAGCACGATGGCCGAGCCGATGCCCTCGTCGGCCCAGAGCAGCACGAAGTCGGACGTGCCGTGCGCGGCTCCGTGCGACTGCTCGGCCAGCGCCACCAGGTTGACGTTGTTCTCCACCGACACCGGCACGCCCAGGCCGTCGCTCAGCGTCGGCACCAGGTCGGCGATCTGCCAGCCCGGCATGTCCTTGGCCGTGGCGTAGCCGAGCCTGCCCGTGGAGGGGTCGATCGCCGCCTGCACGCCGATGACGACCCGGCGCAGCGGTCCGGGCGGGCCCGCTCCGTCGAGCGCCGCCCGCAGCCGGTCCACCAGGTCCCCGCCGGGACGGCGCGGCGTGGGCAGCGTGTACTCGCCCACGGTCGCGCCGGTGATGTCGGCGACGCGCGCCTCGATCCTGTCGGGGGTGACGTCCAGAGCGCCGACGTAGGCCGCCGCCGGGTTGATGCGGTAGACCTCCGCCGTACGCCCCGGCAGGCCCTCCCTGATGCCGTCGAGCACCACCAGCCCGGCCTCCTGCAACCGTGACAGCAGCTGGGAGGCCGTCGGCTTGGACAGGCCGGTCAGGGTGCCGATCTCGGGCCGGGTCAGCGGGCCGCGCTCGAGGAGCGCCTGCAGGGCCGCGCGGTCGTTGATCGCACGTAGCAGACTGGGAGTCCCCGGGACCGGACCGCTCACGTTCACTCCTTCACTCGAAGTTAGGAAAGTTTCCTAACTCGATGTGAACGTAGAAGGTTCCAGCGACCCCGGTCAAGAGGTGAAACCAAGCCGTGACCGTATGCGGAAGGGAGTGACGCGAGGAAAGATGGGAGTGCCTCAACAGGCGTGCTAATCTCGTCCTTTGTCGGAAATAGCAGAGAATGGCCCGGAGTATCCCATTAACAACAATAATGGTGCGGCGGTGACTCGTCAAACCGAGCTCGCCAGAGAACAGCAGTATGTCACCCGGTTGTACGACCGCCTCGACGTGCTGCGCGACCGTACCCAGCGCCAGCTCAAGGACGTGCTGGCCGCCGGCGCCGTCGGAACGATGCAGAACAGGTCGGAACGCGACACCTTCGCCGAGATGTACGCCACCCGCCTGGCCAGGCTCTGGGCCGTCGAGCGCGGCCTGGTCTTCGGCCGCGTCGACCACGTCGACGAGGGCAGACTCTACATCGGCAAGCTCGGCCTCACCGACGATGAGCAGGAACGCCTGCTGATCGACTGGCGGGCGCCCGTGGCCCAGCCGTTCTACCGCGCCACCTCCGCCGCGCCCATGGGCGTGACCAGGCGCCGCCACCTGCAGACCAAGGGCCGGGCCGTGGTCGGCGTCGACGACGACCTGCTCGACCTCGACTCGCTCAGCGACGACGACCGCGCCACCCTCAACGGCGAGGCCGCGCTGCTGGCCGCGCTCGACGAGCAGCGCACCGGGCGCATGCGCGACATCGTGGCCACCATCCAGTCCGAGCAGGACCGCGTCATCCGCGCCGACCTGAACGGCGTGCTGGTCGTGCAGGGCGGCCCCGGCACCGGCAAGACCGTCGTCGCCCTGCACCGGGCCGCCTACCTGCTCTACACCCACCGCGAGCGCCTGGAACGCCGCGGCGTGCTCATCCTCGGGCCCAACCTCACCTTCCTGCGCTACATCGAGCAGGTGCTGCCCTCCCTGGGCGAGACCGACGTGCTGCTCTCGACGGTCGGCGAGCTCTACCCGGGCCTGACCACCACCGTCCGCGAGCGTCCCGAGGTGGCGGCGGTCAAGGGCGACCTGCGCATGGCGGCGGTGCTGGAGCGGGCCGTCCGCGACCGGCAGCGCGTCCCGCGCAAGCCCGTGGAGCTCACCCTCGGCCGCTACACGCTCACCATCGACCGTTCCATGCTCGAGGCGGCCAGGAACAAGGCCGCCCGCTCGCGCCGCCCGCACAACCAGGCGCGCTCGCTGTTCGTCAGGTCCGTGCTCAACGCCCTGGCCAGGCAGGCCGCCAGGAAGCTCGGCAGGGGCCTGATCGACGACGACGAGCTGGCCGGCCTGCGCGAGGAGCTGCGCACCGAGCCGGTCGTCAGGACGGCGCTCAACCGGCTCTGGCCGTACCTTACGCCCCAGCGCCTGCTGCTGGGCCTGTACGGCTCGCCGGAGCGGCTCGGCTACGCCGGCGCCGCGCTCACCCCCGAGGAGCGCGCGCTGCTGCGCCGCGAGGGTGGCGAGTGGACCGAGTCGGACGTCCCGCTCCTGGACGAGGCCGCCGAGCTGCTCGGCGAGATCGACGAGCAGGTGCTGCGGGCCAGCGCACTCCAGGCGGAGGAGGAGCTGGCCGCCGCCAGGCAGGCCGAGGAGCACGAGCGCGAGGCCGAGCTGGCCTACGCCCGCGAGGTGCTGGAACTGACGGGCCTGTCGGACGTCATGGAGGCCGAACGGCTGGCGGAGCGCCAGCGCGGCGGCGGCCCCTACCTGACCACCGCCGAACGGGCCGCCGCCGACCGCACCTGGGCCTACGGGCACGTGATCGTGGACGAGGCGCAGGAGCTGTCGCCGATGGCCTGGCGGGCGGTCATGCGCCGGGTCCCCAACCGCTCGATGACGATCGTCGGTGACATCGCGCAGACCGGCTCGGCGGCCGGGGCCCGCTCGTGGGCCGAGGTCCTCGACCCCTACGTGGCCGGGCGCTGGCGGCAGGAGGAGCTGACCGTCAACTACCGCACGCCGGTGGAGCTGATGGCGCTCGCCTCCCGCGTGCTGGCCACCATCGACCCCGGGCTGCGGGCGCCCACGTCCGTACGCGAGACCGGCGCCCCCGCCGGGGCGGGGCGAGGAGCAAACCCCAGACCACCCAGCACACAAAACGCACAGCGCGAGGGCGGT
>NZ_JBEXUP010000183.1:0-15347 GCF_040614375.1 Nonomuraea sp. NPDC005983 | reverse complement strand
AGCAGCGAGCGCCCGGTGCGGGTCGCGCGCTCGCGCAGCGCGTCACGGGTCCGCATGGCGAGGAAGGCCGCGCCGTGCCCGGCGAACAGCGTGAGCGTCGTCGCCGCGCACAGCAGCACGAACGGGTCGAGGAGCTCGGCGGCGCCGACGGTGAAGGTGCCCCGCGCGGTCATCGGCAGCCCGTGCAGCAGCAGGCCGAGCACGATCCCCCAGCCCGCGGCGGCCACCACCCCGCCGACCAGGGCCAGCGTGTCCCAGACCGCCCGCGCCGCGCGGCTGCCGTGCCTGCTGCGCAACTGGACGGAGACGGTGCCGAGGACCACCGCGCCGACGATGACCGCGATCGGCGCGTACATCCCGGTGAACAGCGCGCCCTCCAGCTTGGGGAAGGCGCCGATGAGCACGCCGGCGGAGGCCACCAGCCACACCTCGTTGCCGAGGAAGAACGGCCCGAAGGAGTTGAGCGCGAGCCGCCGCTCGGACTCGCCGCGGGCGAGCACACGCTGCAGCATCTGCACGCCGTAGTCGTAGCCACCGAGGACGAAGTAGCCGACGAGCAGCAGCCCCAGCAGCAACAGCCAGATCGTTTCCAGGCTCATGAGTCGTCGTCCCTAGAGGTGGAGGGCCATGGCGGGTTCCGGGCTCGGCGGCCCCGCGGGCGACCCGAGATCGGTGTCACGCGGCCCGCGGTGGGCGTACCGCGCGATGAGACACCAGTTGGTGACGGCCAGGGCGGACAGCAGCACGGTGAAGCCGATGAGGGAGACCAGCATGGTGCCGGCTCCCACGGGCGAGCGGGCCTGGGAGGTGAGCAGCTCGCCGTAGACGGCCCACGGCTGCCTGCCCACCTCGCGGACGAGCCAGCCCAGGGTGGACGCGACGAACGGGATCGGCACGATGGCCATCACGACCAGCGCCGCGCCGCGCGAGCGGGCGAGCACGTCGCGGATCAGGAACGCCGCGCCGAGCAGCGAGAAGACCACGATGAAGAAGGCCGAGGTCATCATGATGTCGTAGGCGTTGGCGATCCAGCCGGGCGGGGCGTAGTCGCCGGGCCCGAGCCGCGCGGCCATCATCGCCTGCACCTGGTCCACGGTGTAGGGCCCGCGGTCTTCGGGGAGCAGGACGTCGTGCAGCACCGCCATCTTCATCGGCTGGGCCACGTGCAGCGCGGGGATCTGCCGGAACCCGGACTCCGCGTTGACGATGCCGAACGGCACCGCGACGGCCAGCCCCGCGCGTGCCGAGCTGAGGAAGAACGGCACCTCCTTGGTGCGCCTGAAGAACTGGTAGGCGCTGACCCCGGCGACGAAGCCCCCTCCGGCGACCAGCGCCGCCGCGATGATGTGCCACATGGCGTTGACGGCGTTGGAGTTGGTGAGCAGCGCCGCGACGTCGGTCAGGTACGCCACGCCGTCTCTGACCTGATGGCCCACCGGGTGGTGCATGAACCCGTTCGCCACCAGCACGAAGTACGTGGATGCGTAGGCGGTCGCGGTGACCAGCCAGAACAGCAGCATGTGGAGCACCTTGGGCAGCCGCCCCCACCCGAAGATCCACATTCCGAGGAGGGTGGACTCGGTGAAGAAGGCGATGAGGGTCTCCATCGCCAGCGGCGCGCCGAAGACGTTGCCGGAGAACGCCGACAGGCCGCTCCACGACAGCCCGAACTGGAACTCCATGACCAGCCCGGTGGCGATGCCGAGCGCGTAGTTCACCACGTAGATCTGGCCCCAGAACCTGGTCATGCGCTCGAACCTGGGGTTGCCGCCGATGACGTGGCGCGCCTGCATGTACGCGATGATCGGGGCCAGCCCGAGCGTCAGCAGCACGAACAGCCAGTGGAACCCCACGGTGATCGCGAACTGTAACCGCGCCAGTATCTCGACGTTCATGCTCAGCCTGCCCTCGATCCGTCGTCACGGGAACGCGTGCGGTTCTTGAGGATCGCGGCCGCCTGCTCCCTGAGCGCGGCCGTGTCGACCTTGCCGTTGCGGTTGACGGGGAACTCGGCGACGGTCATCACGGCGTTGGGCCGTTCGTAGGAGGCCAGCGACTCACGGAACCTGCTGCGCCAGACCCGTTCGTCATGGACGGTGTCCTGCACGAAGAAGACCAGCACCGCTCCTGACCTGTCGTCGTCCAGCGCGATGACCTTGACGGGCGCGCCGCACTCCTCTGCCCTGCGTTCGAGGTACTCAGGGTAGAGCGTGTGGCCCAGCCGGTGTACCGCGTTCATCCGGCCGAAGACGTGGAGCACGCCCGCCTCGTCCAGCCGGCCGAGGTCGCGGGTCCTGAACCAGGGGCTCTGGAACGGGGTGAGGCCGCCGTCGGGGCGGAGGTAGCCTTCAAGCCGTCCCGCGGTGCGCACCTCGATCTCGCCGGGCGAGCCCGCGGGCACGTGCGTGCCGTCCTCGTCCACGACGCGTACGTCCACGCCCGGCAGCGGGTTGCCGCAGCCCTCGGTCAGGTCGGGGAGCGTGAGCGCGATGTTGCCCGTCTCGGTCATGCCGTAGCCGTCGAGCAGGGGGTGCCCGGTCGCCTGGTGGAAGCGCTCGGCCAGCGGCCGGTTCAGCGGCGCGCCGCCGACGCACCACATGCGCACCTCGCGGAGGCTCTCCAGGAGGGCGGGCGTGCGGGCGGCCAGGGTGAGCATGCCGTGGTAGGTCGGCGGCGTGCCGTCGACGACCGTGGCGCCCGCCCCCGCCACCGCCGCCAACGCCGGCTCCAGCCTGCGGTAGGGGGCGACGAGCAGGCCGCAGCCGGTCAGCCACCAGATGAGCAGCAGCGACATGCCGTACTGGTGGGAGAAGGGCAGCAGGGGGGCGAGCACGTCGTCGGGCCGGTAGCCCATGTACGTGCCGGTGACGCGGGAGTTCTCCAGCACGGCGTGGCCGGACTTCACGACCGCCTTGGGTTCGCCGGTGGTGCCCGAGGACCACATGACGACGGCGTCCTTCCTGGCCTCCCAGCGGTCGAGCGAGATCGCCTCGTCGGGCGGCTCGGCCGGCGGCGGCCCGGCGGCGTCCAGGTCCAGCACGGACGGCTCCGGCAGCGGGATGCGGTCGGCCGTCACCCCGGCGACCGCCCACCGCACCCCGGCGATGTCGATCATCCGGGTGAGCTGGCTCGACGTCAGCTGCGGGTCGGCCAGGACGATGGAGACGTCCAGGTGGCACAGGGCCAGCAGGGCCGAGACGAACCCCGCGGAGTTCTCCCCCGTCAGCAGCACCCGGTCACCCGCGCGCACCCCCTGCCCGGCGAGCCGCGCGGCCATGTCCAGCGCTTCCTTCTGCACAGCGTGCGGCCACAGCACGGCCCAAGGCTGCTGCTCCTCCGGCTCGCTCATCGGACCACACCCGTCGGCAGGGCCACCTGGCTGCGGTCGCCGAGGATCAGCCGCGAGCCCGCGGGCTCCGCCCAGACCTGGGCGTCACGGCCGATGAGTGAGTTCCTGACGGGGCCCACCGCGCGCAGCGAGGCCCGCTCCAGCACGATGGAGTGCTCGATGGCGCTGGCCTGGATGTCGCAGTCGGCGCCGAGCGAGGTGTGCGGGCCGATCACGCTGTCGGTCACGGTGGTGCCGACGCCGACGACGGCGGGCCCGACCACGCGTGACCCCTTGATGGACGCGCCCGCGTCCACGAGGACGGGGCCGAGCAGCTCGCTGGCGTCGTCCACGTCGCCGAGCACCACGGGGTCGAGGCGGGAGAGGACCTCCCGGTTGCAGTCGAGCAGGTTGTCGACGCAGCCGAGGGTGTTCCAGTAGCCCTTGGTGGAGTAGGCCAGGACCGTGCCGCCGTTGGCGACCAGCCACGCCATGACGTCGGTGACCTCGCGCTGCCTGCGCCAGTCCGGCGTGGTCGACAGGATGGCCTGGTGCACTCCGGGGTTGAAGACGTACGCGCCGACCAGGGTGCGGTCGAAGTACGGGTGCCCCTGCCCCTGCTTCAGCCCGGTCACGTGGCCGCGTCCGTCGACGGTGACGACGGTCTGGCGGCCGCCCCCGCCGGTGACGTCGCCGACCATGACCATGGCCTCCGGCCTGTCGCTCCGCCGGAACTCCTCCACCAGCCGGGGGATGCCGTCGAGGATGACGCTGTCGTCCTGCAGGACGAGGAAGTCGTCACCGTCCAGGTAGTCCCTGGCGATCAGCACGCCGTGCCCGAGGCCCAGGTGGGCGTCCTGGCGGATGTAGGTCACGTCGAGGCCGAAGGCGGCGCCGGTGCCGACGGCGTCGCGGACCGCCCTGTCATCCTTCCCGACGACGATCGCGATCTCGGAGATGCCCGACTTCCTGATCGCCTCCAGGCCGAAGAACAGCACCGGCCGGTTGGCGACGGTCACGAGCTGTCTCTGTATGGCGTGACCGAAGGGCCGCGGTCGCGTGCCCGTCCCGCCCACCAGGACAAGAGCCTTCACAGTCCTATCCCTTTCTCATCCGGTCAAGATCCGGGGTCACGCGGCGCCGGCTGCCGCCGCTACGCCGCGCCCGCGCCTGCGGACGCCCGGACGGGCGCCCTGCGCGTGCAGCATCTGGTACTGCAGCTGCCGCAGCTCGCGCGAGGGCTCCAGGCCGAGCTCGCGGTCCAGGACGGCGTGCAGTTCCTGGTAGGCGCCGAGCGCCTCGTTGCGCCGGCCCACCTGGCACAGCGCCTCCATGAGGCGGCCGTGGAACCACTCGTTGAGCGGGTTGGTGGCGACCAGGAACCTCAGCTCGCCGATGAGGTCGCGGCCCCTGCCGATCTCCAGGTCGGCCTCGATGCGCATCTCCAGGGCGCGCAGCCGCGTCTCCTCCAGGTCGGCCAGGTACGCCTCCAGGACGCGGCCGGGGATGACGTCGGTGAGCGGGTGCCCGGACCAGAGGTCGAGGGCTGCGCGGAGCCTGTGCGACGCCTCCTCGGCCTTCCCCGCGTCGAGGAGGGCGCGGCCTTCCTCGACGAGCCGGCGGAAGCGGAACACGTCCACCTGCTCGGGGGCGACCTCGACGAGGTAGCCGGGCGGCCTGGTGATGAGGATCTCGTCGCCGGCGGGGAGTTCGGCCTCGTGGTCGAAGAACCTGCGCAGCTGGTACATATAGGTCTGGACGGTGGTCAGCGCGCTCTTCGGCGGGGTGTCCCCCCACAGCTCCACCGTCAGCGAATCGACGTCGACGATCTGATTAGCGGAGAGCAGCAACAGGCCGAGAATTTGCCGTTGCCGTGCAGCGGTCAGTCTCCATACCCGGGTCTCGTCGGTGATTTCCAGCGGACCGAGCACTTTGAATTCGACCATCGGGCTAAACCCCAATCTCGGACCGACTCCGGTCGCGGTCAGACCCGAAGGTAGCCAGCTCGCAGTGGGGTCACAACAGAAATTCACCAACGTCACCCCGGGCGAGCCGGAGGATTCGTCCGGGTATCGAAAGGAGTAGTCCCCGCAAAACCGTCCGATCCGGGCACGCGAGTGGACAGGCTCACGGGCGTCTCGGATCACCAGGCCACCCGGCATGCCAGGGGGCCCGGACATGGCGCGGGCGAGGCCGCCGACGATCGGCTGGTCCTCGCCCACCGGGTGTCTGCTCCCGGTCAAAACTCATTCTCCCGTCGGCTTGAACGGGCACTCCCAGGTGGGTTCGGTGAATCTGCCGCCGTAGTGCCGCGCCTCGTCCTTGTAGGTCACAAAACTCGGGTTCACCGACCCGTGGAACGCCCGTTCCCGAGTCCGGATCTTGCTCCGGAGTTTGAAGAACTTGATCCCCAGGGCGTTGAACTGGATATGCGAGTTGAAAACCAGCGTGGGTTTCTCGAATCGCCTGCTCGGCCGTGACGCGCCGTCGTGCAGGCCCACCACGAAGAACGGGTGGGAACCCACCGAGTAGGCGAAGTCCGCCGACGCCGGGTCGGAGCTGTACTGGTCGTTCCACGGATGGGTCTTGCTGTCCTCGTCGTGCATGGCCTGCAGGTGGCGCCACACCAGGGCCTCGTACTCGTGCTCCGACAGGCCGAGCGGCCCCTCGAAGGTGGCGACGAACGAGGTGAAGCTGCGCGCCGACGGCTCGAAGGTCTCCAGGAACGCGAGCACGTCGCGGTGGTGGGCGCGGACCGAATCGGCCTCGCCCAGCTCCGCGTAGTGGTGGTGCACGATCGCTTTCTTGTGCAGCGCGGCACGAGCCCCGAGGCAGACGAAGTCGCCCTGCTCGATGAACGCGGCCAGGGCGCCGAAGACGTCGTCGTCCATGCCTGAAAGCTCCAGATCAGAGAGGGATGTTGCCGTGCGCGCCCCGCACGGGCGGGGAGGCGGCGATGGCCCGCGCGATCGCGCCCCGGGTCTCGTTCGTGGCGATCACCTCGTCCACCACGCCCAGCTCCACGGCCCGTCCGAGACCTCCGATGGTCTCGTCGTGCTGCCTGGCCAGCTCTTCCTCCAGGGCCGCCGTCTCCTCGGGCGAGGCGCAGGCGGCCAGGCGGCGGCGGTGCAGGACGCGCACGGCCGCGACCGCGCCCATCACAGCGACCTCGGTGGTCGGCCAGGCGAAGACCCGCGTCGCGCCGAGGGCGCGGGAGTTCATCGCGATGTAGGCGCCGCCGTACGCCTTGCGCGTCACCAGCGTCACCCGCGGCACCGACGCCTCCGCGAAGGCGTGCAGCAGCTTCGCGCCGCGCCGTACGACGCCGTCCCACTCCTGGCCCACGCCGGGCAGGTAGCCGGGGACGTCCACGATGACCACGAGGGGCACCCCGAACGCGTCGCACATGCGGACGAAGCGGGCGGCCTTCTCGGCGGAGGTCGCGTTGAGGCAGCCGCCGAGCCGCATTGGGTTGTTGGCGATCACCCCGATGGTCCGGCCGCCCAGCCGGCCCAGCGTGGTCACGATGTTCGGCGCCCACTTGGCGTGCAGCTCCACGCCGGGCCCGTCGAGCAGGCCGTCGATGAGCGGCTGCACGGCGTAGGCCCGCTTGGAGCTCTCCGGGAGCAGGGCCGAGAAGTCCACCTCGGCGACCTCGCCGAGCGGGCCGCCCTGGTCGCCGAGCAGGGCGGTGATGGCCCTGGCCCGCTCGAACGCCTCGGCGTCCGTCTTGGTGGCGATGTGCACCACGCCGCTCTTGCGGGCGTGCGTGTCGGGGCCGCCCAGGGTGGCCATGTCGACGTCCTCGCCGGTGACGCTGCGGACCACGTCGGGCCCGGTGACGAAGATGCGGCCCTGGTCGGACATGATGACCAGGTCGGTCAGCGCGGGCCCGTAGGCGGCGCCGCCGGCGGCGGGGCCGAACACGACCGACAGCTGCGGCACGACCCCGGACGCGCGGGTCATGGCGGCGAAGACCGTGCCCACCGCGTGCAGCGAGCCCACGCCCTCGGCCAGCCTGGCGCCGCCCGAGTGCCACAGGCCCACGATCGGCAGGCCCCTGCGCACGGCGAGGTCGTAGGCGTGCACGATGTGCTCGCAGCCCTCGGTGCCCATGGCGCCGCCCTGCACGCGCGGGTCGCTGGCGAACGCCACCGCCGTGACTCCCATGGCCTTGCCGATGCCGGCGAGGACGCCGCTGCGGTCGGCGGGGGCCAGGAGCGTCAGCGTCCCGGGGTCGAAGAACGAGGCGAGTCTCAGGAAGGGGTCTCTGGGGTCCGCGTCCCCAGCCTGCTCCACGACGGTGGAGAGCAGGCTGGAGCCACGGGTGTCGTCGAGCAGGGTCATGAACGCTGCCCTTCGCTTTCCAGGGCGTGCGCGGCGAGGTCGGGCAGCGCGGGGGCGCGCCAGATCTGGACGCACGCGGAGATCAGCCAGACCGTGGGGAACAGCATGGCGAACAGCGGGTAGAGCACGCCGTAGCCGAGGTCGGTCAGGCCGGTCGCGTACAGGTATCCGGCGGTCAGCACCGCGCCCGCGCCGCCGACGACGCCGAGCCAGCCGATCCACCGCGTGTACAGCCTGCTCACCAGCATGGCGGCGCCGTAGGCCAGCGGCGCGAGGCCGGCCACCAGCAGGACGCCGGTGATCTCGGTGGAGTACGCGGCCCTGGAGCTCGCGCTGAAGATCGCCTCCTGGACGCCCTTGCCGTCCCCTGCCTCCTGCCACACGCGGGTCAGGAAGGTGTGGACGTAGCCGTCACGCGAGTACGTGACGATCAGCAGGGCGACGCCGACGATGGAGAGCCCGTTGCCGATCAGCGCCAGCGGCCTGGCCGGCGTGCCGGAGAAGGTCTCGCCGACCGTCAGCAGCCCGGCGAGCCGCAGCGAGGTGCCCACGGCGACCGCGAAGTGCAGCAGCGCCCACAGCGCGGGCGCCGAGGCGATGCCCGTCATGTAGTCGGACGCGGCCACGTCGGCGAACGGGTCCTGGATGCCCACCAGCACGGCCATGGCGCCCATGACGGCCAGTACGACGCCGGCGATCCCGGCCGCCGCGCCGATCCTGAACACGGCGCGTTTCTCAGTCGCCCATCGCATGGAAGCCTCCATCCACGTGGATCACCTCTCCGGTTGTGGCCGGGAACCAGTCGGACAGCAGAGCCGTGCAGGCCCTGGCCACCGGCTCGCAGTCGTCGGCCTTCCAGCCGAGCGCCGACCTGGCGTCCCAGCCGGCCTCGACGCCGGCGAAGCCGGGGATGCCTCGGGCCGCGACCGTCCGCAACGGGCCGGCGGCGACGAGGTTGACCCGGATGCCGCGCGGCCCGAGGTAGCGGGCCAGGTAGCGGGAGCAGGACTCCAGCCCGGCCTTCGCCACGCCCATCCAGTCGTAGTTCGCCCAGGAGACGGTGGCGTCGAAGTCCAGGCCCACCACGGAGCCGCCGTGCGGCATCAGCGGCGCGCAGGCCACGCTCAGCGCCTTGAGCGAGTAGGTGGAGACGTGGAACGCCGTCGAGACGTCCGGCCACGGCGTGTCCAGGAAGTTGCCGCCGAGCGCCGACTCGGGGGCGAACGCCACCGCGTGCAGCACCCCGTCGAGGCGGTCCACGTGCTCGGTGACCCGCTCGCCCAGGGTGGCGAGCTGGCCCTCGTCGGTCAGGTCCAGCTCGATCACGGGCGTGGCCGGGTCGGGCAGCCGCCGCGCGGTGCGCTGGACCAGGCTCATCCTGCCGAAGCCGGTCAGGACGACCTTGGCCCCCTCCTCCTGCGCGACCCTGGCCACGTGGAAGGCGATGGAGGCGTCGGTCAGGACACCGGTGATGAGCAGGTTCTTTCCTGTGAGCAGCCCCATCTCGGCCCGCTCTCAGCTCTCGGCGGGCGTGACTGTGACCACGCCCGTCCGCCAGAGCAGCTTGACCAGGTGGAGCTGCAGCTCGTTGAGGGTCTCGCGGAGGTCGCCGAAGCGCATCCCGCCCTGCTGGAGGCAGTCCCAGACGACCTTGCCGCCGTCGACCTCGTCGAAGCTGCGCACCTCGACGCCCGAGGCGGAGCCCTCCACCGAGTAGCGGTGGCACGGCAGCGGCTGCGACAGGGGCGAGATCACCGCGTCGCCGTTGGCGACCGGGTCCTCCCAGTACTTGGTGAGGGCGGCCTGCTCCTCGGACGACAGCTGGAACGGCGGCGGCGGGGCGAAGCCCTTGAAGCCGGGGATGTCCAGGCCCAGGCTCTTCCTGATCGTGGCGCCGGGGGTGAGGCTGACGTGGTCGTCGTCGCCGATCTTCCCGGGGTCGGCCATGCCGTACGCCTTCATGTACGGGCCGTCCGCGTCCAGGTCGGCCTGCGTGCCGTCGGCGTCGGTGAGGACCCGCAGCAGGTCGGGCTCCATCGTCGTGCTGAGCAGGATCTGGAAGGTCTGCTCGCGGATGCCCGTGGTCACGTCCTGGCCGCGGGTGCGCCAGTAGATGCTGTCGGGGTTGCTCTTGCCGATGGCGTGGTACCACTGGTCGATCGAGAGCGAGAAGGACTCGGCGATGCCGTGCCACTCCATGTCGTAGTCGTGCCACAGGTCGCGCTTGTGCTGCTCGTCGATGCTCTCGTCGAAGGTCGCCTTGAGCACGGTCGCCGCCGACAGCCCGTGGTGCATGGCGAAGGCCACGCCCGAGGAGAACAGCGGGTCCACGAAGTAGGCGGCGTCGCCGACCAGGATCCAGCGCTCGTCGAAGTTGGCGAACTGGTCGTTGATCATGGAGTAGTTCGTGGCGGTCTGCATCTTGTCGGAGATCGGCGTGCCGTTCTTGACCAGCTCGCCGATCATCGGAATGTCCTTGATCGCGTTGGTGAACTGGTCGAGCTCGGTGAAGTCCTTACCGGGCTCCTTGAGGATCGCCGGGATGGTCACGATGCCGACGGAGTGCGTCATCACACGCTCGCCGTTGATGACCTTCGGAACCGGGATGTACCAGCACCAGCCGTCGGAGAAGGCCGAGCAGGCGATCGGCGACTGGCTCTTCTCGTGGAAGATGTTCCAGTCCTCCTGCATCTCGTACGCGTGCGTGGCGCCGGTGTAGTGCATCCAGATCGCGATGTTCTTGTACCCCGACAGGTAGCTGCGCTTCTTCTTGGAAGCGATGCTGTTGCGCCGGCCGGAGGCGTCGACGAAGTAGCCGCAGCGGATCTTGCGGCCGTCGTTGAAGGTGACCTCGCAGTCGTCGGCGAGCCGGTCGAAGGCCGAGATCGTGTACTCCTCGAACACCTGGGCGCCGCACTCGGCGGCGTGCTGGAGCAGCAGGTGGTCGAACTCGGACCGGTTGACGTGCGCAGCCCACCGCTGGACGCCGTCGGCCTGGTAGGACTCGTGGTCGAAGAAGCCGACGCTGGGCGTACCGTCCCACTTGAAGATGCCGCCGAACTTCTTGACCTTGAACTCGCTGGACATCATCTTGTCCAGCGCGCCGATCTCCTCGAGGGCGGGCGTCGTGGGGTGCGCGAGCGACTCACCGATGTGCTCGCGCGGGAATTTCGCCTTGTCGAAAACGGCGACACTCAGATTCGAGGTCCGCGCCAATTGCGCGGCCAATGTCGAACCTGCCGGGCCGCCACCCATGATGACGACGTCGTAATAGTCGCTCAGCTCGTTGGCCATTGCATCCTCTTTCTCCGTACGTCTGGAGCGGTGGGCCACGCCCGCCGACGCAACAATCGCACGCAGGGCCGCCCGCGGAACCGAGGAGATTACCGAAGTCATTTGCCACGGTCTTAATACCGGCGCCGCCCGCGTGCACTGTTGACGGGTGGCAGACAACGATTTCAAGGCGCTACTCGCCCCGCCCGAGGCCCGCTGGTTCGTCCTGGCCGGGTTCGTCGGGCGGCTCCAGATGTCGATGCTCGGCATCGCCACGATCCTGCTGGTCACCTCGGCCACGGGTTCCTACGCCCTCGCCGGCGCCGTCGGCGCCACCATCCTCCTCTCCCAGGCGTTCGCCGCCCCCAGGGTCGGCAGGCTCGGCGACCGTTACGGGCAGGGCCGGGTGCTCAGGCCCGTCGTGCTGCTCCACGTGCTCGGGCTGGTCGGCATCATGGCCGGTGTCGCGCTGGACGCGCCGTGGCTGCTGTTCCCGTCCGCCGTGTGCGCGGGCGTGGCCTTCCCGCCGCTCGGGCCGATGGTCCGGGCCCGCTGGGCCGCCAGGGTCGGGGGAACGCCCCTGCTCAAGGCCGCCCTGTCGATCGAGAGCGCGATCGACGAGGTCGTCTACATCATCGGCCCCGTGGTCGCCACCACGCTCGCCACCGCGGTGAACCCGGCCGCGGGCTTCCTCGCCGGCCTGGTGCTGACGGCGATCGGCGGCCTGGCGTTCGCGGCCATGCGGCGCACGGAACCGCCGCCCGTGCCGGGCCGCCAAGCCGGCCCCTCGCTGCTCAGAATCCCCGTGCTGCGGCTGACGCTGGTGTTCGCCCTGGCACTCGGCGTCGTCCTCGGCTCGACCGAGATCTCCATGGTCGGCTTCGCCGAGCACCTGGGCGACACGGTGCTCGCGGGCCCGCTCGTCGCGGCGATGTCGGTCGGCAGCCTGCTCACCGGCCTGTGGTACGGCTCGCGCCAGTGGCGTACCCCGCTGCCCCAGCGCTTCCTGGCCTTCGCCGTCTGCCTGGCCGTCGGCCTGGTGCCACTCCCCCTGGTCGGCGGCGCACCTGTGATGGCCGTCTGCTCGTTCGTCGCCGGATCGGCCATGGCGCCGACGCTGATCGTCGTCTACGAGATCGTCGAGACCGCGGTGCCGGGCCGGCGGAGCAGCGAGGCGTTCGGATGGGTGCAGAGCGCGCTGGTGGTCGGCCTGGCCACCGGCGTGCAGCTCGCCGGCCAGGTGACCGAGACCGTCGGCGCCCAGGAGGCCTTCCTGGTCACCGTGGCGGCGGGAGCGCTCGCGCTCGTCGTCGCCCTGCTGTCCAGGCGGGCCGTCCAGGACGCGCAGCCGGCCGCCGCACCGAAGGCCGAAGTACTTCGGTAATCCCCTCGGTGGAAAACGGCGGTGCCGGTGCGATGCTGCATTCAGCAAGTTCCAGGAAGCTGCGGAAAGCCGCAGAAAGCGATGACAAATTCTGCGACACGGCGACGCGAAGTAGGGACACCATGCGTGATATCGCGATAGTCGGAATGGGATGCCGTTTCCCCGGCGCAGGAAATATCCAAGAATATCTCCGGCTCCTGCTCGGCGGCGAACGTCGTTTCCATTCCGTGCCGGCGGAGCGCTGGGACCACGGCGCCTTCCACGACCCGGCCGAGGGCAGGGCGCCCCGTAAGGCGTACACCGACCAGGTCTCCTACCTGACGGGCATCGACCGCTTCGACGCCTCCTACTTCCGGATGCCGCCGCGGCGGGTCCGCACGATGGACCCGCAGCAGCGGCTGATCCTGGACGTCACCCGCGACGCCATCCAGGACGCGGGCTGGGAGCGGCGCCCCTTCGACCGGGAGAACACCGGCGTCTACTTCGCGATGAGCACCGCCGACTTCATGTACCTCACCCCCAACCCGATGGACATGGAGCCCTGGTCGATCCCCGGCGAGCAGCTCAACATGGCGGCCACCAACGTCAGCCAGTTCTACGATCTCGCCGGGCCCAGCTTCACGGTCGACTCCTCCTGCTCCTCCGGGCTCGTCGCGCTGCACGAGGCCGTGGTGGCGCTGCGGTCGGGCGTGTGCACGGAGGCGCTCGTCGGCGGGGCCTACGTCAACCTCATCCCGCACAGCCTCATCGGCTTCTCCAAGGTGGGCGCGGTCTCCCGCGAGGGCGTGTGCAGGCCGTTCGACCACCGGGCCGACGGGTTCGTCCTCGGCGAGGGGGTCGGCGTCGTGGTGCTGCGCCCGCTGGAGGCCGCGGTGGCCGCGGGCGACCGCGTCTACGCGGTCATCCGGGGCATCGGCTGCTCCAACGACGGCACCACCGACGGGCCGATGACACCGCGCTCGCAGGGCCAGCGGCTCTCGCTGCGCCGCGCCTACGCCGACGCCGGGGTCGAGCCGGGCTCTGTCGGCTTCGTCGAGGCGCACGGGACCGCCACCACGGTCGGGGACCGGGTCGAGCTGGAGTCCCTCCAGCACGTCCGCTACGAGTCCGGACGGGAGCCGGAGACGGCCTACCTCGGCTCGGTCAAGGCGCTGATCGGCCACTCGCTGACCGCGTCCGGCATGGCGTCGCTGATCAAGACCGCGCTCGCGCTGCACCACGGCGTGATCCCCGCCCAGCCCGAGACCGTCCCCGGCCCCGAGGCCGACCCGGCGATCGCCGCGCTGCGCATCCCCGGCACCAACGTCCCCTGGCCGCGTGACGAGGCCGCCGCCCGCCGCGCCGGGATCAACTCCTTCGCGTTCGGCGGCACGAACGTGCACGTGGTGCTGGAGGAGGCCCCGGCCGCCCCCGAGCCCGTGCCGGCGCAGCCGCCCCACGCCGAGCTGTTCCTGTTCTCCGGCGCGACGGTGGAGCTGCTGGCCGGCTACCTCGACGGGTTCGTCCAGCACCTCGCCGCCCACCCCGAGCTGCCGCTGGCGTCGGTCGCCGCCACGCTCGCCCAGCGCGAGCTGCTCAAGGCGCGGCTCGCGGTCGTCGCGTCCGGCCACGACGAGCTCGCCGCGCTGCTGCGCACGGCCGCCGCGGCGCTGCGCGAAGGCAGGACGGGCGCGCTCGGCGACGGCATGTACGCGGCGGCCGCCCCCCTCGACGCGGGCCGGCGCGCCACCGCCCTTCTCTTCCCCGGCCAGGGCAGCCAGCGCCCCCACCTGCTGGGCGACCTGTACGAGCGCTTCGGCGGCTTCCGTGCCACGGCCGACGCCCTGGCCGCGGTCGCCCACGAGGGCTTCGGCGTCGACGTCCTGGAAAACGTATACGGCAAGGACGCCGACACCGACGCGGGCCGCGACCGGATCAGGGGCACCGACGTGTGCCAGCCGCTGCTCGGCGTGCTCGGCCTCGCCGCCGCCCGGCTCGCGATCTCCTGCGGGGTGACGCCCTCCGTCTCCCTCGGGCACAGCGTCGGCGAGTTCCCCGCCGCCGCCGTCGCCGCGGTGATGGACGACGCCGAGGTCGTCCGTGTGATGTCCGGGCGCGGCGCCGTCATGCGGCGGGCGGAGAACGGCGAAGGCGGCGGGATGCTGGTCGTCCAGGCCGCCGCCGACAAGGTGGCCGAGCTCTCGGAGGGGATCGCGGGCGTCTGGCCCGCCTGCTACAACACCCCCCGGCAGACGGTCGTCGCCGGAGAACCCGAGGGGCTGGCCGTGCTCGCCGAGCGCTGCGCCGCGGCGCGGATCAGCGCCAGGCCGCTGGCGGTGTCCAACGCCTTCCATACCCCCCTGCTGGAAGGAGTCCGCGGAGACATCCGCAAGGATCTGGACCTCCGCGAGATCGGCCGCCCCTCGGCCGCGGCGTACGTGTCCTGCGTCAGCGGCCGGCAGGCCGAAGAGCCCGCCGAGCTGCGGAAGCTGTGGGAGGGGCACGCGTCCTCGCCGGTGCGCTTCGCCGACGCCACGCAGGCGGCCCACGAGCTGGGCGCGCGGGTCTTCGTCCAGGTGAGCGGCGGACGCTCGCTGCTGTCGATGGTCAAGCGGACGCTCGGCGAGCAGCAGGGCTGCCACTACGTCGCCCTGTCGGGTGACACGCCCGACGGCGGGCGGAGCTTCCTGTCGGGGCTGGGGCAGCTCGCGGTGCTCGGCGTCGAGGTGAGGCTGCCGGAGGACGACGGGGCGCGGGCCCTCACGAGCCTGCCGCCCTCGCCGCTGCTCCGCAAGGTCCACGCCCTGCCGCCCTTCCCGATGCCGTCCCCCCAGGCCGCCGGCCCCCACGCGCCCGCAGCCCAACCCCCTCCCCAACACCCGCTCCCAGCGGAGGAGAGTCATGTGAGCGAGATCGTCAGTCTGTTCCGTGAGCAGATCGCCCTGCTGCGCGCGGCCGGGGCCGGCGCGGGCTCCGGCCTGCCGCCCGCGATCCTCTCGGCGGCCCAGCAGACCCCGCTGCCGGTCCCGGTCGCGG
>NZ_JBEXUP010000182.1:0-15450 GCF_040614375.1 Nonomuraea sp. NPDC005983 | reverse complement strand
AACCTGAAAGGTCAGGGCACGCTCGCGCCCTAGCGGGCACTCCCACGTGGGCCTTCACCCCCGGCGTAAACGCCGGAGCACTGGCCCACATTCTGATCGAGCCCGGCGTACAGAGCCCTGCCTATCCGCGCGCGAGCTGTCCCGTAGAAACCAGAACACCTGACCTTCCGGCACGAACCACTCACACACCAAAGATCGAACCCACAGTTCAGTGAGGACGCCCGAGGGCGGCGGCGAGATCGCCCAAATGCTTCGAGACCGGACCGACGGTGAGGAGCCCGCTGCCCGCCCCGCCCAGCTCCGCCGCCGCCGGGGCGAGCTCGGCTTGGGCGCGCTCCATCGTCTCGCGGTCGCCGACGGTGATGGCCGCTCGGGCGGTAAGGCACCACAGGGCCTCGAACAGCAGGTCGCGAGGCGGGTCCGGTACGTTGCGCAGCACCGCCGCGGCCTCTGTGCGGCGGTCCTGGGCCAGCAGCCGCAGGGGGCGGGTCCAGGTCTCGTAGGGCCCCCAGTCGGTGTCTTCGCCGGCCTGGACGGGCAGCGCGTGCCGCACACGCAGGCACAGCAGCGCGAGCGGCAGCAGGCCGTGCTCCAGCCCGGGCATGCCGGCGCCGTCCAGCCGGGCGGCGGCGTCCCTGTAGGCCGCCTCCGCCTCGGCCGCCGAGCCGGTCTCGGCGAGCCGCAGCGCGGCGTACCACTGGGTGAACACGCCCACCAGCGGCAGCTCATGGCGCGCGGCCAAGCAATCCGCGGCGGTCGCATGGCGGTCGGCTGCGGCGAAGTCCGCCAGGGCGCTGCACGCCTGGAGGCGGATGAGGTGGCCGAGGACCTCGGAGCCGACCAGGCCGTGCCGGGCGGACAGGGCGACCAGCTCGGCGCCGATCTCGTCGCGGCGCGGCGCCAGACCGGCGCGGTCGAAGCTCTGCATGAACACGGCGTTGAGCGCGAACGCCAGGAGCGCCGGATCGTCCAGGCGACGGGCGATCTCCTCCGCCTGCCGGGCGGCCTGAGGCCCGCGCGCCGCGCGGGTGCCACGCGTCTCCTGGGCGATCGTGGCCAGCAGCCGGGCCCGCGCCGCCTCGTACCCGCTCGGTGGGAGGGCGGTCAGGGTACGCTCGGCCGCCGCGACCGCCTGTGCGGCCTGCTCCGGGTCGTCGACCCGCGTCCAGATCGCCGGGACGTCGTAGGCGCCGATCACGCGGGCGGTCAGTTCCGCGTCGCCCAGTTCCTCGGCCGCCGCGATGGCCGCCACGCGGTGCCGGCGGGCTTCCTGAAGACCGCTGCCGCCGGTCACCGCGAGGTTGCGCAGCAGCCCCACCGTCGACTCCAGGCGCGCCCGGGCCCCTGATGGGACGGCGCGGTCGTAGGCGGCCGCCGTCTGCGCCCACACCCGCGCCGCCCCGCCCGGCTCGGGGTCGAGGTGGACGGCGTGAGCGAGGATGTCGGCCTCCAGGCCGCGCAGCCGTGGGCCCGGGTCCACGCCCAGTTGCTCGACCAGAAGCGTGCGCGCCCGGCGCAGGACCGCCAGCGCGTCGCCCTGGCGTCCGGTGCGGTACAGCGCCAGGGCCAGCAGCCGCCAGGCGTCCTCCCGCCACGGGTGCTCTGCCACGTGCGCATCCAGGTCCGCCGCCGCCTCGGCTGCCAGGCCCAGGGACAGGCGGGCCTCGGCCTGCCGCTCGACGGCGTGCAGCCGCAGTTCGGCGAGGCGGGAGCGCTCCGCGCGGGCCCAGGGCTGGTCGGCGAACTCGGCGTAGGCGGGCCCGCGCCAGCACTCCAGCACCTGGTGAAGCCGCGCGAGCACGTCCCCTGGTGGCAGCGTGGAGGCGGCGGCCACCGCCTGCTCGAAGCGCCAGGCGTCCACCGTGTCGGGCTCGGCGCGCAGCGCGTACCCGGGCCCCTCGGTGACCAGCAACCGGGCCGGAGAGCGGGGCGGACGTCGGGGTTCCAGCGCGCGGCGCAGCGCGGCAACGAAGGTGCGCACCGCGCCCACCGCGTCAGCGGGCGGGTCCGGCCACAGGTCGTCGACCAGGCGGGTGACGGGGACGACGCGGCGACGGGCGATGATCAGCCGGGCCAGCACCGCTCGGTGCCGAGGCCCCTTCAGGGCGATCGCGTCTCCGGTGTCGTCCCAGGCCATCACCGGCCCCAGCACGCCGAACAGGACCCGCACCCCTGACCATCCTTTCCGCGGCATGTCGCCCCCAAGCCACGGTAGCGCGCTCATTCGATGCTCATCCGCGCCTGGAACGCTGAGGCCGACCCACCACAGAAAGGGACGAAATCATGGCGCCTGCCATCACCGGCTTCGACTATCAGCACGTCCCCGTCGCCGATGGCGTGTCGCTCAACGCGGCCGTCGGCGGCTCGGGCACTCCGATCGTGCTGCTGCACGGCTTCCCGCAGACCCACCTGATGTGGCGGCATGTGGCCGCCGACCTCGCGGCCGACCACACCGTGATCTGCCCCGACCTGCGCGGCTACGGCGCCAGCGACAAACCCGCCGACACCGACGGCACCGCCTACGCCAAGCGCACCATGGCCGTCGACATCGTCGCCTTGGCCCGCGCGCTCGGGCACGAGCGCTTCGCGCTGGCCGGGCACGACCGTGGCGCCCTGGTCGCCTTCCGCGCCGCACTCGACCACCCCGAGACGATCACCCATCTCGCCTGCCTGGACGTGCTCCCGACCCTGGACATGTGGGACGTGATGCACGGCACCACCGCCGCCGTCGGCTTCCACCTGTACCTGATGGCCCAGCCTCCCGGCCTGCCCGAGCAGCTGATAGCCGCCGGCTCGGACGCCTTCTTCGGCCACTTCCTCGACATCTGGGCCAACGACCCGCAGGCCGTTCCCGCCGACGTCCGCGCCGCCTACCTGGACGCCTGCCGCGACGCGGTGCCCTCGATCGTCGCCGACTACCGCGCCTCCGCCGGCATCGACGTCGACCACGACCAGGCCGACCGCGCGGCCGGTAACCGGTTGCGGATGCCGGTCACCGTGCTCCAGCAGGACTGGGGCGCCGCCCTCGGCTTCGACGCCGCCGCGCTGTGGCAGGCCTGGGCGTCCGACCTGCGGCACGTCGGCGTGACCTGCGGCCATTTCATGGCCGAGGAAGCCCCCGCCGACATCGCCAAGGCCCTGCGGGACCTGCTCGCCCGCTGAACGTCCCCGACGATGCCACCCGGTCGGCGACGGCGGTAACGGTCCGGGGGATCGGCCGGGTGGGCGCGGAGGGACCCCAGCAGCAGGGCCACGAGCGGACGGGACGCGGCCCGCATCACATCGGGGGGCACTCGATTCGAGCGGGAATCGAGAAGAATAGCCCGTATGCCCACCCCATCCGCGCCGGTGACGAGGCGCGTCCGCAACCTTGCGGTCCTGGAGTTCGTCAACATCCCCATCATCTCCCTGGCGTTGATCGGCAGGTTGGGGATGCCCCTAACTCCGGCCAACCTGACCGGGCTCCTGCTGGTCCTGGTCCTGTTGGCTGAGGGCGGCGCGTACTGGTGGCTGAAGCTCGCCCAGCTCACTTCGCGATCAGCTGTTCCGGCGGGGATCGGCGTGTATCGCGTCCTGGCGCGCGTCAACCTTGCCTTGCTGGCGGGTGGTGCTGTCGTGATCGGTGCGGGACTGGTCCGCAGCGGCTTCGGCACGCAGGTGTGGCCGGGCTTAGCACTGTGGGTGTTCGCGGTGCTGGAGTACGTGAACTACTTTCACCTGCAGCTGATGCACGACAACCGTGCTGACCTGTCCCGCTTGGCAAGGACCGGGCGCCTGCACCGCTCCCATCTCGCTCGCGACCTTGCCCGTGCCTCCGCAAGGCCGCGTTAGTGCGTGCGGATGCTGCGTCAGCGCAGGTCAGTGGCGCCCCCCGCACCCATCGATCGGTTCCGCCCGCGAGTTCCACCCCCGCAGCCTTGTGGGGGCTCCGGCTGTAGCCGGTGGGCGGAGGTAGGTCACGACCGCGCCGTCTTCCGTCCCGTCGGTGCGGTCGGTCGGCCGCGTGGGCTTTGTCGCGCTGCGTGGCGGTTCCGGTGGCGGCGGCGATCCACATGGCGGTCCAGACGACGCCCTGGCCGACGACGATGAGGCCGGGCACCAGCAGGCCGTACCCGGCCTCGGCATCGAAGCCGAAGGCCAGGGCGGCGGTACCGGCCACCCCGAACGGCGCCCTCGTTGATCAGGGGGCAGGTGGCTACGTGTCGGCTGGAGCGTCAGCGCCGGGCTTCGTGAAGTAGGCGGCGCTCTCCGCGTCCGTCGGGTAGTACGACTCGATCGCGATCTCGTCCAGCGTGATGTCCATCGGGGTGCCGAACGTGGTGGTCGTCGAGAACAGCCGCAGTTCCCGGCCGCCGAAGCGAAAGATCATCGGGATCACGACCTCGGACTCGATCGGGTGGCTCGCCTCCTCGGAGCCGGGCGCCAGCAGTTCCTCGTAGAGCGCAGTGAGCTCGGAGTCGGGAGCAGCGGCAAGCTGACGCGCGATTCGGGCACGGAGCACCACACGCATCTCGGCCAGATTGACGATCCGAGGAGCGAGCCCGCGCGGGTCCAGTCCCAGCCGCAGCATGTTGATCGGCGGTCGCAGCAGGTCGGGGGCGACGTCTGCGAGGAACGGGTCGACAGCGCGATTGGTCATCACGATGTTCCATCGGTGATCCAGGACCAGCGCCGGGAACGGCTCGTGTGCGCGGAGCACCTTCTCAACCGCGTCCCAGGCCGCCGACAGCGCGTTCCCGTCGAGCGGCCGCTCGGCGTACCGGGGTGCGAAGCCGGCGGCGAGCAACAGCCGGTTGCGCTCACGCAACGGCACATCGAGCTGATCGGCGAGCCGGAGGACCATGTCGGCGCTCGGCTTGGACTTGCCGGTCTCCACCAGGCTGACGTGACGAGCTGAGACGTCGGCGGCGATCGCAAGATCGAGTTGGCTGAGTCGCCGACGATGCCGCCATTGCCGCAACAGCTCCCCGACCGTGTACATGACCGCCGACGCTACTCCTCGTGGAGCCGTGCGCCAATGAAATCCGAGTTCATCGACGACCGTCGCCAACGGCAGACACACTGCCTCCATGACTACAGAGAACAAGAGCATCGTCCAACGGGCGCTGACGGAACTGGTCGGGACGGGCGACGTCGATGCGCTCGCGCCGTTGCTGAGCGATGACTTCGTCCATCACCGGCCGGATTCGACCTCGTCGACCAAGGCGGAGTGGCTCGCCGCCGTACGCGCCGCGCTCATCCCGCTCGCCGGCATGCAAGTCGAGGTCCATCACGTGCTGGCCGACGGTGATCACGTCGTGATGTACTCGCGGCGCTGGCTTCCCGGCGCCGAGCCGGGGATCGCGGTCGTCGATATCTGGCGGCTCGACAATGGGCTGATCGCCGAGGCGTGGGAGATCATCGAGCCGGTGGCCCAGGCGGCCGCCCATCTGGTGTGGTGGGAATCCGCTGATCACTGACCTGGCCACGAGCCGGGAGTAGCGGTCGTGGACACCTGGGGCATCGAGGACGGCCCGATGCCCCAACACCCGGCCCGGCAGCGAAGCACCGAAGTCGACGCCGTCACAGCCCGAGATCCCCGAGCACACCGCACACCCTGACGCGCCTGAAAAGAACGGGGCAGCTTGTACCCGGCCCTCTGCCTTACCCGCATCAACCGTCTGCCAGGCACTTGCGCACAGCCTCGATCAGGCGGTTGGCACGGGCGTCGCCGTGGCCGATCATGCGGTTGGCGACGTACGCGAAGCCCACGCCGAACTCGTCGTCACCGAAGGCGAACTGTCCGCCCGCTCCGTCGTTGCCGAAGCTGCGCCGCCCCAGCATCGGCCGGAAGGCCGAGTCGAGCAGGAAGCCCGAGCCCCAGCGCGCCCCGGCATCGAAGCCCAGCCATCCCTTGCCGGCGGAAACCTCGCGGACCGCGTCCGTCACGGTGTCCGGCGTGAGCAGCCGCTCTCGGCCTTCAATGCCGGTCACGGCCGCCGCGTACAGTCCAGCGAGGCCACTCGCTGAGGCCGTGGCACCCGCTCCGGGCAACTCCATGCCGAGCAACGCCGGGTCGTTCCAGCCGCGCGACTCGTCTAGGCCGGGGAAGACCAGCGCGCCGTTCATCGTCACGATGCGGGTGAGCAGGTGTTCAGGTCCTGGCATTCCAGGCCGCCCTTCGGCCTCGACGAGCCGGGCACGGCCGTCCATCTCCTCGGCGGGCAGGCCGATCCAGGCCCGCAGCCGCAGCGGCTCTCCCACGGCGCGGCGGAAGTACGCGCCAGGGGTGAGCCCGGTGATGCGCCGGATGACCTCACCGATGAGGAACCCGAAGACGTGGCCGTGGTACTCGTACGCCGTGCCCGGCTCCCACAGCGGTTCCTGCTCCTCGATGGCGTGGATCACCGGTGTCCAGGCGGCGATCTCCTCGAAGCTGAGCACCGGGTCAAGGGCGGGGAGCCCTGCCCGGTGTCCGAGGACCATGCGACAGGTGATGCCCTCCTTGCCGTGCTGCGCGAACTCGGGCCAGTACCGGCTCACCGGGGCATCGAGCTCGAGGTGTCCCTCCTGCGCGAGGAGGTGGGCGCAGATGCCGACGATGCCCTTGGCGCAGGAGAAGACGGGCACGACCGTGTCCTCGATCCACGGCCGGCCGGTCCGCTCGTCCGCGACCCCACCCCACAGGTCCACGACCTTGCGTCCGTCGACGAACACGGTGACGGCCGCGCCGAGTTCACCATATTCGGCGAAGTTTCGGGAGAAGGCGTCTGCGACTGCCCCGAACCGTTGGTCGGCCCATCCGCTGTGCTCCACGGTGATCCTCTTTCTCGTGATGTCGATGGTTGCGACGCAGGCGCACGCGCGTGGGCCTCGAGTAGCCGCCCCGGTTCACACCATGACCTTGTCCAGGAACGCGGACAGTTTGCTCCTGGTGCGATCGATCTGCTGCTCCACCGTCAGGGTCTCTTCGAGGCGCCCTCCCAGGTCCGGGATCTTCTTGCCGCGCACGTACAGGGAGCAGGCGAGGTCGGTGCACACGTACACGCCGACCGAGTTGCTGTCCCGGCCGGCCTGGCCCGCTCGCCGGGCGGTCATCAGGGAGACGCCGCTGCCGGGATGCGTGGTGAGGCACAGGGAGCACATTCCGCGGTGGAGACTCCCGCGCCGCTCGGCGGCCAGGCGGAGCGCCACGCCGACGACCTCGCCGCCGCGATCGGTCACGAGGTAGCCGCGATCCGGAGCGCCGGAGTCGCGCCATCCCAGGAAGTCAAGGTCATCCCAGGGCTGCTCGGTGAGGCCCCGTGGGAGCGTCAGCCGCTTGGCCTCCCCTTTGGAGCAGTTGACGAACGATGCACGGATTTCCTGTTCAGTGACTGCTTTCATGGCGCGGAACGCTACAATCCCTAGGAATATTATGCAACTACCTAGTAGCTCTAGGAAGCGTGGAGGTGGCGGATGGCTCGTGCGGGACTCACAGCCGAGCGCGTGACGACAGCGGCCGCGGACCTGGCGGACGCCGTCGGGTTCGAGAACATCACCGTGTCCGCGCTGGCGCGGAGCTTCGGGGTCAAGGACGCGAGCCTGTACGCGCACGTCAGGAACCTTCAGGACCTGCGGGAACGGGTCGCGCTGCTGGCCGCGGGAGAGCTGGCCGACCGCATCGCCGCGGCGGTCGCGGGCCGGGCCGGGAAGGACGCGATGGCCGCGTTCGCCAACGCCTACCGCGACTACGCGCTGGCCCACCCCGGCCGCTACGCAGCGACCCAGGCGGTCCAACTGGACCCCGCCGTGCTCGCCACGTCCACCGTCTACATCCGCACCATCGAGCTCACCCACGCGATGCTGCGCGCATACAACCTGGTCGAGCCGGACCTGACCGACGCGGGCCGCCTGTTGCGCAGTGCCTTCCACGGCTACATCACCCTGGAGGCCAACGGCGGATTCAGCCACTCCCGCGACGTGCAGAAGTCCTGGGAGCGGGCCCTTGACGGCCTCCACCTCCTGTTGGAGAACTGGCCCGCGGATCCGTCACCTCACGCGGCGGAGGAAGAAAGGACATGACGGGAGTGCGCCCGCCTCGCTGATCATGGATCCCCTCCTCCGGAGGGTGCGCCTGCTGCTCCCAGGGTGAGGCCCACGACGGCGCCGCCGCCCAAGCGGTTGGCGGCGAAGGCAGTGCCGCCGTGGCGGTGCGCGACCTCCTTGACGATGGCCAGGCCCAGGCCGGAGCCGGGCAGGCCGCGGGTGTCGACCGCGCGGTAGAAACGGTCGAAGACGCGTTCCAGGTCGTGCTCGGCGATGCCCGGGCCCCGGTCGCGGACCTCGATCCGGTGGGCCTGCGCGACCAGCTCGATCGGCTCGGTGCCGTCAGGGTCGAACTTCGCGGCGTTGTCGAGCAGGTTGGACAGGGCGCGCTGGAGTGCCGCCCGGCGTGCCGTGACCACGGTGGGGACGGCGCGCACCTGGATCTCCCGCCCGCTTCGGCGCCTGGCCATGGCCGCCGTCTTCTCGGCGAGGTCGGCGAGCTGGATCTCGACTGCCTCCTCGCCCTCGCGCTCGCCTGCGGCCAGCTCCATCAGCTCGTCGACCAGGGTGGTCAGCTCGCGCCCCTCCTGGACCAGGTCCCGCAGTAGGTCCTGCCGGTCTTGGGGCGGCAACTCGCTGAGGCGGCTCAGCATCGCGATGTTGGTACGCAGGCTCGTGAGCGGGGTGCGCAGTTCGTGCCCTGCGTCCTGGACCAGGCGTTGCTGGTCGTGCCTGGAGGTGGCGAGGCGGCCGAGCATGTCGTCGAAGGAGCGGCCGAGCCGGCCGATCTCGTCCTGGCCGGTGACCGGCACGGCCACCTCCAGCCTGCCGGTGGAGGCGACCTCTTCGGCGACGGCGGTCAGCCGGATCAGTCGGCGGGTGCTTCTGCGGGCCAGCCACCATCCCACCACCGCCGCGATGACGACGGCGGCGCCGGCCACGAGCATGACGCGCCGACCCAGCTGGGCCAGGAGCTCTTCGGTGTCGCTGAGCCGCTGGGTGATCTGGATGACGCCGCGGTCGTTGCCGAGTGGCACGGTGGCGGTGCGGTAGCGGGCGCCGCCGATGGCGACCTCGCCTCGAGGGCCGTACGCGGGCTGCCGGACCGTGCCCGGCCGGTCCGAGGGCAGCGGGACAGGGGACTGCGCTGCGGCCTCGGGGCCCAGGATCTGGATGCTGATCCGGGCGGCCCGGAACAGCCCGGGCAGCAGGTGCCGGCGGGGGTCGTCGGTGGTGAAGTCCTCGGCTGCGAAGCGTCCCTGCCGCACCTGGATCCGCAGGTCGTTGACGATCCCCGCGAAGACGGCCTTCTCATCGGCGCGCACCATGGCGGCGGCGGCGTCGTAGCTCAGCCCGCCAACGAGCACGCTGACCAGCGCCCCCATGGCGGCGAAGGCGAGCGCCAGGGTGGTGCGCAGGCTGCGGCGGCTCATGGCCGCCTCAGGGTGTAGCCGACCCCGCGTACGGTGTGGATCAGTGGCGGCTGCCCGGGCGGGTCCAGCTTGCGGCGCAGGTAACCGACGTAGACGGCGAGGTTCTTGGCCCCGGGGCCGAAGTCGTAGCCCCAGATGCGCTCGTAGATGGTGGCGTGGCTGAGGACGATGCCCTGGTTGCGGGCCAGCAGTTCGAGCAGGTCGAACTCGGTGCGGGTGAGGGCGAGCTCGCGCGGGCCGCGCCAGGCGCGCCGGGCGGCGGAGTCCAGGCGCAGGTCGGCGACCTGGATGGCGGCGCCGTCCGCCTGGCCGTTCCCGGCGCGGCGCAGCAACGCGCGCAGGCGGGCCAACAGTTCCAGCGGCTCGAACGGCTTGGGCAGGTAGTCGTCCGCGCCGGCGTCCAGGCCGGCCACCCGGTCGGCGGTCTCGACCCGGGCGGTGAGCATCAGGATCGGCCTCTGGTCGCCTTCGGCGCGCAGCACCTGGCAGACGCCGAGCCCGTCGACGCCCGGCATCATCACGTCCAGCACCAGCACGTCGGGGTGGCGATCGTGCGCGGCGGCCAGGGCCTGGACGCCGTCGGCCACGGCGATCACTTCATAGCCTTCCAGGCGGAGGGTACGCGCCAGGGAGTCGCGGATGGGCCGGTCGTCCTCGGCGAGCAGCACGGTGTACGTCACCCGCGAATTGTGCCAATAAGAGTACGTATGTCGGCGTTTTCTTACCGTTCTCTTGCCTGGCTCACGTGGTGCTGTAGCCCGGCCTGGCCAGGCTGATGCGCCATGACAACGGAGAACAACGCGGGAGAGCCCGTCATTCGGGTGGAGGGCCTGCGCAAGGAGTACGGCGAGGCGGCGGCGCTGGACGGAGTCTCCCTGGAGATTCGCGCCGGGGAGTCGGTGGCCGTCATGGGCCCTTCGGGCTGTGGCAAGTCGACCCTGCTCAACATGGTCGGCGGCCTGGACCGCCCGAGTTCGGGCACGATCCTGGTGCACGGGCAGGATCTGGGCCAGCTGGACGAGACCGGCCTGGCGCTGTTCCGCCGCCGGCACATCGGCATGATCTTCCAGTTCTTCAACCTCATCGACGACCTGCCCGCGCTGGACAACGTCGCCCTGGCCGCGCAACTGACCGGCGCCCCAGCCAGGCAGGCCCGGTCGCGCGCACTCGAGCTGCTCCAGGAACTCGGCGTGGCCGAGCGCCGTGACAACTACCCGGCGACTCTGAGCGGGGGCGAGCGTCAGCGCGTGGCCGTCGCCAGAGCCCTGATAAACCGCCCCACCCTCCTGCTGGCCGACGAACCGACTGGAGCGCTGGACAGCAGCTCAGGCCGGCAGGTGATGGACCTGCTTGTCGAGCTCAACCGGCTCGGCCACACCCTGTTGATCGTCACCCACGACCCGCAGCTGGCCACCCGCTGCGCCACCCGGCTGGTCGAGTTCGCCGACGGCAGGGTGGTGCGCCAGAGCGCGCTGGAGCCGACCTCATGAGCGCGGTGTGGCAGGCCGCGCGCGCGGCGGTGTGGCGGCGCAGGCTGCAGACGCTGGTGATCGGGCTGATCGTGCTCTGTTCCAGCACCACCAGCATGCTCGCGCTGGGGCTGCTCGACGCCGCCACCTCCCCCTTCGACGAGGCCTTCGGCGAGCAGAACGGCGCCCACCTGGTCGCCGTCTTCGACACCGCGAAGGTCTCGCGCGCCGAGTTGGAGAGGACCGCCCGGCACAAGGGCGTCGAGGCCGCAGCCGGTCCTTTCGACCAGACCACCGTCACCGTCCCCAAGGGCTCGCCCGCCGTGCCCGCCGGACCTCTCGTCGTGGCGGGCCGGGCCGACCCCGCAGGCGCGGTGGACCGCGTCGAGGTCGTCCACGGGCGCTGGCCCGCCGCCCTCGGAGAGATCGTCGTCAACCAGCGCTTCAACGTCCCGCTCAAGCCCGGCGCCCTGGGCTCGAAGCTCAAGCTACCCGGGGGCAAATCGCTGACCGTCGTCGGCTTCGCCACCAGCATGAGCCAGTCCGCCGGCGCGTGGGTGCTCCCCGAGCAACTGGCCGTGCTCGCCCCGGCCGCAAGCCAGATGCTCTACCGCTTCGCCTCAGCCGCTACAGAGGAGCAGATCCGCACGAGCCTGGCCACCATCACCGCGGAGCTGCCCAAGGGGGCGCTGAGCAGCTCTCGCTCCTATCTCTCCATCAAGGCGGCCTTCTCCGGCCAGAGCGACGACTATCTGCCCTTCATGATGGTCTTCGGCGTCCTCGGGTTGGCGGTCGCGGTCCTGATCGTGGGCAACGTCATCAGCGGCGCGGTCATCTCGGGGTTCAAGCACATCGGCGTGCTCAAGGCGCTGGGCTTCACCCCGAACCAGGTGGTCGCGGTCTACCTCACCATGGTCTGCCTGCCGGCTGTGGCCGGCTGCGTCCTGGGAACCACGCTCGGCGCCCTGCTGACGAAGCCCGTCCTCGAGGCCGCCTTCGAGGGGATCGAGACCGGCAACGCCACCATCGGCGTCAGCGCCTGGGTCCCGGCCGTCGTCTCGATCGCCATGCCCGCGCTGGCCGCCCTCGCCGCGCTGATCCCCGCCCTGCGGGCACACCGGCTCTCGGCCGCCCGGGCCATCAGCGGGGGAGGTGCGCCGCGAACCGGCCATGGGCTTCGGGTGCAGCGCCTGCTCGGCGGGACCCGGCTGCCGCGCTCCCTCAGCCTGGGCCTGGGCCAGCCGTTCGCCCGCCCCGGACGCTCCCTCATGACCATGGGCGCCATCGTCCTCGGGGTGACCACAGTGACCCTCTCCACCGGCCTGACCAGCACGCTCGTCGCCTTCGCCGAGGCCGGGAGCAGCGGTGAGGCCGCCGAGTTCTTCGTGCGCGCCGGCAGGCCGGGACTCGGCCCGACGCGGAAGCTGAGCGATCAGGAGACCGAGAGGATGCTCCGCTCTCTGCCCGGCACCCTCAAGATCACCGCAGGCGTCTTCGTCGGCGTGAACCTAGCCGGTTACCAGCAGCAATCGCTCGACGTGCACTTCCTGCGCGGGGACACGCCGAGCCTGGCCGGCCAGATCGTCAAGGGCCGTTGGCTGGAGGGGCCGGGCGAGGTCGTCGTCCCGCCGTCCTTCCTGTCCCAGCGGGGCCTGAGCGTCGGCGACAAGATCACGCTAACGCTCAAGGGCAAGCAGGCACCGGTCACCATCGTCGGCGAGGCCATGGAGGGCGGGCCTCGCTTCATCTGGTCCTCCTGGCCGACGCTGGCCGCGCTCGCCCCGCAGATCCCGGCCGATGTCTACCAGGTCCAGCTCAAGCCCGGCGCCGACGCCAAGGCCTACTCGCAGGCGGTCCGGTCCGCCGATCCCGGCCTGCGAGCAGAGATCGACGCGGACAAGGGCGAGTCCATCAGCACTCCGACCGTGGTCGGTTTCGCTTCGGTCTTCACCGTGCTGCTCACGCTGGTCGCGGCGCTCGGCGTGTTCAACACCGTCCTGCTGAACACCAGGGAGCGTCGCCGCGACCTGGGCATGCTCAAATCGATCGGCATGACGCCACGACAGGTCACGGTGATGACGATGGCCTCCATGGCGTTTGTGGGTATGGCGGCCGGGTTGCTCGGCATCCCCCTCGGGGTCGCCGGGCACCGCGTCCTTGTGGACAGCGTCGGCTCGATCGTCTTCCCCGAGTCGGCGAAGGCGGTCTGGCATGCGCCCCAGCTCGCCCTGCTGGCCCTGGCGGGCCTGGCGATCGCCGTGCTCGGCGCGCTGCCCCCCGCGCGGTCGGCGGCGCGCCTGACGATCGCCAAGGTGCTGCACACGGAGTAGCCGCCAGGCGCTGTCGGAGAAGTTGCGTACGTCGGCGGAGGCGCTGCGCTACGTCGAGGACGTGCTCATCAGAGCCGGCGGCACGGTACTGCGCTACGGGCCGGGCGCCTCCGATGATCAGGTCGGGCTCGTGCGCAAGCGGCAGTGCCCGCTGGTCGGGTGCATTTCGACGAAGCGGCGAGTGCTACCGTCCTGGCCGTGGAGCAGGAGGTGACGGGCGTGTTCAACGTCGTCGACGACGAGCCCGCCCCGGTCAGCGAGTGGCTGCCGTATCCGGCTGCGTGCTCGGGGGCGAAGCGGCCGATGCGCATCCCCACGTGGCTGGCCCGACTGCTGGCGGGGGACATGGCGATGGCGATGATGACCGAGTGGCTCGGCTTCTCCAACGCCGAGCAGGAGCTCGGCCGGCAGCTGTGCTGCCCCTCGTGGCGTCAGGGTTTCAAGGAGGAGCTGGCATGAGCAGGATCGAGGAGTTCCAGAAGCTGCGGCCGCTGCTGTTCTCGATCGCCTACCGGATCCTGGGCAGCGTGAGCGAGGCCGAGGACGCGGTCCAGGAGACCTGGCTGCGCTTCGAGGCCTCCCCGACACAACCCGCGTCGGCCAAGGCCTTCCTGTCGGCCACGGTGACCCGCATCTCGATCGACGTACTGCGCTCGGCGCGCGTCCAGCGGGAGGAGTACGTCGGGCCGTGGTTCCCCGAGCCGCTGCTCGCCGACCCTTATGAGGATCCGGAGCGGTCGGCGGAGCTGGCCGACTCGGTGTCGATGGCGGCCCTGCTGCTGCTCGAGCGGCTCAGCCCGCTCGAGCGGGCGGTCTTCGTACTGCGGGAGGTGTTCGACTTCGGCTTTCCCGAGGTCGCGTCGGCGGTGGGCCGCTCGGAGGCGGCGTGCCGTCAGCTGGCGGTGCGGGCCCGGCGTCACATGAACGCAGGCCGGCCCCGCTTCGAGGCGGGCCGCCATGAGCGGGAGGAACTGGCGACGCGGTTCTTCGACGCCCTTCGCGAAGGCGACGTCGCCGGCCTGCAGGAACATCTCGCCGCGGACGTATCGATGGTCGGCGACGGCGGCGGCAAGGCCCCGCAGTTGGCCAAGGCCGTCATCGGCGCCGAGAACGTGGCCCGGCTGCTCGCCTCGATCTTCCCCCGGATGGCCCGGATCGATGTGACGTTCGAGCCCCACGAGGTCAACGGCCAGCCGGGCGCGATCTTCCGCGACCGGGACGGCAAGGTCCTCCACACCCTGGTGCTCGATGTACTCGACGGGCAGATCCAGACGATCCGCGCGGTGATCAACCCCGACAAGCTCGGGCACGTTGGCCCGGTAGCGGACGCCTGGGCAATCGACCGCGAAGTAAGACAGGCACGCCGGCCCACGGAGTAACCGCGACAGCCGACCGCACCTCAGCTCCCTGCAAGCAGCTCAACACCTTCACCGGCAGGAGCCCCCGGGGCTGAGGCAGAGAAGACGGCCGGGGAACACCCACAATCCGTGGGCGCTCCCCAGCCGCAGTCGACGTCGCCTACATTCCGACCTGGTGGGTGTCCCCCTGCTGGCGACCGTTCGTGGACGGGGCTTGTCGGTGTTGCGGTTGCGCCAGGGGATGTAGCGGCGGATCACGCTGCCCGGCTCGCGGCGGCGGCGTGCTCGCCGCCGTCGATCGCTTCGAGGGTGTCGACGCATGCAGGCTGAGGTGCCCAACGGCGGCCAGCTTCTCCACGCCGTTGTCGACCTGATGATCGGCCTCGATGACTCAGCCCTTGGCCATCCTGGGTGAGCAGCGCGTCAGGTCGTCGTCCAGGGCCGGAGCTTGTCGGGGTTGCGTACTGCCCAGATGTGCTTGATCCGGTCGCCTGCGACGTCGAACGCCATCACCAGCACGGTGACGCCGTCGTGCTGAGCCGCCAGACCGGGCTGGCCGTTGACCCTGCGCTCCAGGATCGTCAGGTCGGGCGCCTTGTCGGCGATCTCGACCAAGTAGCGCGCGACCTGCTCGCCGCCGTCAACGGGGCGGAGCACGGCGCTGACGAGGCCGCCGCCGTCGCCGGTCGCCGTGGCGTCGGGGTCGAGGAGGCCGATGAGGGCGTCGATGTCCTTGGCTTCCCAGGCCTGCTTGAAGTTCCTGACGATGCCGGCCTGCTGGGCTGCCGGAGCCGCGGGAGCCTGCGACGCGCGGATGCGGCGGCGGGCCGAGGAGGCCAGCTGCCGGCAGGCC
>NZ_JBEXUP010000181.1:0-15548 GCF_040614375.1 Nonomuraea sp. NPDC005983 | reverse complement strand
CAGCACCGTCGCCGCCACCGCCGACAGCGCCGCCGTCACGGCGAGGGCGCCGTGCGGGCCGGTGGCCGCCAGGAAGGCGCCTCCCACCGCGAGACCGGCGATCTGGGCGCTCGCCGAGGTCACCCCCAGCAGCGATCGCCCCAGGACGAAGGCGTCCCCCGGCAGGACGTCCGGGAGCAGGGCGCTGCGCGCGGCGCCGAAGACCGGCGAGAACAGCCCGGTGACCAGCACCAGCGCCAGCATCGCCGGCACCGGCAGGCCCGCGTACGCCAGCAGCAGGCACACCGCCGCCCTGACCAGCTCTCCGGCGACCATCACTCCCCGCGGCGGCAGCCGGTCGGCGAGCGACAGCAGGAACATCCCGCCCACGATGTACGGCAGCCACCCCACCATGTACGCGGCGGCAGACAGCCCCGCCGACCCGGTCTGCGCGTACACGAGCACCGACAGGGCCAGCATCTTGATCGAGTCGCCGGAGACCAGCAGCGCGAAGCTGCCGAACAGCACCCGGAACTCGGGGACGGCGAACACGTCCCGGAAGGTCGCTCCGCGCTCGCTCATTCCACACTCCTCATCCGTGAAGGCATCGCCGTGGGACCGGCCGCCGGGGAGGGCGCCCCGGAGGGAGGTCGCGGGGCCGCCTGGAACCGATGGTGGTGGGGCCCGCTGCCGCAGGCGATCGTTTCGGATATAACCGAAAGGTGATGAGGATCGAGGTCACCCCCCAGGACGTGGTGGCCAGCAGGTTCGCCATCTCGCCGCTGATCGAGACCATGCACGCGCAGTGGGTCCTGGAGGGCAGGGCGGAGACGGTGGTGCACCGCCGCTGGGCCGAGCGCCGGCGGGCGACGTACCGGGAGCTGGAACGGCGGCATCCGGTGCTGCGGATGCTCGCGGCGATCGCCGGCAACAAGGGCAGCGACAACGTCGACTTCATCGCGCCCCCGCCCGCGGGGCTGAGCGTGCCGTTCGAGACCGAGCTGGCCGCGGTGCGCGAGACGCCCACGGAGCAGGCGCACGAGGAGATCGCCAGGTCGCTGGCGCACCGGCCGCCGGTCTCCGGACATACGCGGGCGCTGCTGCTCGGCCCCGACGTGGTGGGGCTCGTCGCCGACGCCTACGAGGCGCTGTGGCGGGAGATCATCTCCGCCGACTGGCCGCGCTTCCACGCGATCCTGGAGCGGGACGTGGTGCAGCGCGCGGGGCGGCTGGCGACCTACGGCTGGGCGTCCGCGCTGGACGACCTCAGCGAGCAGGTCCGGTGGCACGGCGACGGGCACATCGAGCTCGGCCTCAGCAGCCCGAACAGCCTGCACCGGCTCGGCGGCAGGGGCCTGCTGTTCCTGCCCTCGGCGTTCATCAGCGCGGTCGGCGTCTACCTGGAGGAAGCGTGGCCGCACGCGCTCGTCTACCCCGCGCGCGGCATCGCCGCCGAGCCGCCTGGACGCACGGCGGGGCTGGCCGTGCTGATCGGACGGACCCGCGCCCGCATCCTCGTGGAGCTGGCCGTGCCCGCCACCACCACGCATCTGGCGGCGCTGCTCGGCCAGAGCGTCGGCACCACCGGCGGGCACCTGTCCGCGCTCCGCGGTACCGGCCTGGTCAGCGGCACGCGTACCGGGCGCAGCGTCCTGTACGCCCGCACGCCGCTCGGTGACGCCCTGGTGGCGGGAGCCCTCGCGTAGGTTTCGCCGGGGATCGCTAGCCTTTCCCTCGGAGAGCACGAGGGTATAGTCGATGCGCATCCGTTCAGCACAAGTGTTCACGCACCTGACTCACGCACCGAGGGAGCGCGCGCATGCATGCCGACGTCGTACCGGAGACCCGGTTCCCTCAGGAGCTGATGTACGCCGCGGCGTCGCAGTACTACCTGGAGGAAGCCACCCAAGCCGACATCGCCAAGCGGCTGGGCGTCAGCCGGGCGACCGTGAGCCGGCTGCTGACCGAGGCGCGCAGGCAGGGCATCGTCGAGATCAGGGTGCACAGGCCCGCCACGCTGGAGGAGGGCCCGCTGGCCGCCGAGGTGGCCGAGGCGCTGCACCTCCAGCGGGTCTACCTGGTGCCCAAGGTAAGCGGCCCGGCGCTGGGGCCGTGGCTGGCTCCCGGGCTGGCCAGGGCACTGGCCGGGGTGGGGCTGCACTCGGGCGACGTGGTGCTGGTGTCGTCCGGCAGCACGGTGTACGAGTGCGCCCGCGAGGGGCTCGGACAGTTCCCCGGCGTGACGATCGCCCCCGCCGTGGGCGGCCAGGAGGACCCGCAGCCCTGGTTCCAGACGAACGAGACCACCCGGCTGCTCGCCGAGCGGGTCGGCGGCGTCCCCAGCTACCTGTACGCGCCCGCCCTGCCGGGCCCCGAGCTGTTCTCCTCGCTCCAGCACGAGCCGTCGGTGCGCCGCGTCATGGACCTGTGGGCGCACGCCAAGTGCGCGATCGTCGGCGTGGGCTCGCCGCCGCTGATGCGCCAGGTCGTGCCCGCCTTCGTGCCGCGCGACGCGCCCAGCCTGCGCCAGGCCGTCGGGGACGTGTGCTCGCGTTTCTACGACCGTGACGGCGAGCCCGTCGGCTACCCCGGCAGCGAGCGGCTGGTGGCGACCGGCCTGGAGGAGCTGCGCCGCATCCCGGTGTCGATCGCGATCGCGGTCGGTGCGGAGAAGGTCCTCTCGATCATCGCGGCGGCCAAGGGCGGCTACTTCAACCAGCTCGTCACCGACGCGCTCACGGCCGAGAGCCTGCTCGCCGCCACCCGCTGACCCCCCGAGAATCCCGGGCCGCCGACATCTGGGGCCCGGCTCCGCCACGTCCCCGCCGACGCCGGAAAGCCCGCCACGCGGCGCGCTCCCGACGCCCGCGCGGCGGCTCGACGCTGCCCACCGGGGTACCCCGCCTGGATGAACAGCAGGTCACGCGCGTGAAAAGACCGTGAACACTTTTGCTGGACAAATATTCCGACCGCGCGCTAGCGTGAGCCGCACCACAGGTCACCGCCGTGTGTGAGCGGCGCTGTGGCACTCGGGGGAAGCGATGCAACCGGCTCCGCGAGGACGAAGCAAGTGAGGAAACAACCCGTGAACAGAACTCAGATGCGGACCGCCGCCTTCGCCGCAGTGGCGGTTCTGGCAGGCTCGGCGCTCTCCGCGTGCGGGTCCGGCTCCAGTGGCACCGGCCAGAGCGCGGGCGGCGCGGAGAACGCCAAGGTGGCCTTCCTCATGCCCGACCTCGCCTCGACCAGGTACGAGCTGGCCGACAAGCCGCTGTTCGAGGCCAAGATGAAGCAGCTCTGCGCGGGCTGCACGGTGATCTACCAGAACGCCGACTCCGACGCGGCCAAGCAGCAGCAACAGGCCAACTCGGCGCTGGCGCAGGGCGTCAAGGCGATCGTGATCGACCCGGTCGACTCCGCCGCCGCGGCCACCATCGTCAAGTCCGCGCAGGCGCAGAACGTGCCGGTGATCGCCTACGACCGGCCGATCCCCGCGACGCCAGCCGACTACTACATCTCCTTCGACAACGAGAAGATCGGCGCGATGATCGCCCAGTCGCTGGTGGACCACCTCAAGAAGGAGTCCGCCCAGGGCGGGATCCTCCAGGTCAACGGCTCGCCGACGGACGCCGCCGCCGGACTGATCAAGAAGGGCATCCACAGCGCGGTCGACCCGAGCGGCTTCAAGCTGCTGGCCGAGTACGACACCCCCGACTGGCAGCCGGAGAAGGCGCAGACCTGGGTCAGCGGCCAGATCACCCAGTTCCGCGACCAGATCGTGGGCGTGGTGGCGGCCAACGACGGCACCGGAGGCGGCTCGATCGCGGCGTTCAAGGCGGCGGGCGCGAAGGTTCCGCCGATCACCGGCAACGACGCCGAGCTGGCCGCCGCGCAGCGAATCATCAACGGCGACCAGTACAACACGATCTCCAAGCCGATCAAGATCGTGGCTGAGGCCTCCGCCGACGTCGCCTACCAGTTCATCCAGGGCAAGAAGCCCGCGGGCAAGACCACGCTCTTCAACACCCCCTCGCAGCTGTTCGTCCCGACGGTCGTGACCAAGGAGAACATCAACGAGGTGCTGTTCCAGAGCGGGATCATGAAGGCCGCCGACGCGTGCAAGGGCGAGTACGCCAAGGGCTGCGCCGAACTCGGCATCAAATAGGGAGGCAGCGTTGTCCCCCACGTCCAGCAAACGGACAGCTAACCAGCGATCGGACAGCGTCCTGTCCCTGCGCGGGATCAGCAAGACCTTCGGAGCGGTCGCCGCGCTCACGGGCATCGACCTCGACGTGGCGGCGGGGCAGGTCGTCGCCGTCGTCGGGGACAACGGAGCGGGCAAGTCCACGCTGGTCAAGATCCTGTCGGGGGTGCACCCGCCGGACTCGGGCACGATCACCTTCGGGTCGCGCGAGGTCGAGATCCCGACCCCGGCGGCGGCGCACAAGCTCGGCATCGCGACCGTCTTCCAGGACCTGGCGCTCTGCGAGAACCTCAACGTGATCCAGAACCTGTTCCTGGGCCAGGAGGTCCGGCCGCTCCGGCTGAACGACGTGGCGATGGAGACCCGCTCGTGGGAGCTGCTCAGGCAGCTGTCCGCGAAGATCCCCAGCGTCCGCGTCCCGGTGGCCTCCCTGTCGGGAGGCCAGCGGCAGACCGTGGCCATCGCCAGGTCGCTGCTCGGCGACCCGAAGGTGATCATCCTGGACGAGCCGACCGCCGCGCTGGGCGTCGCCCAGACGGCGGAGGTGCTCAACCTGGTCGAGCGCCTCCGTGAGAACGGCCTCGGCGTCATCATGATCAGCCACAACATGGCGGACGTGAAGGCCGTCGCCGACACCGTGGCCGTGCTCAGGCTCGGCCGCAACAACGGGGTCTTCGACGTGAGCGAGGTCTCCGCCGAGGACATCATCGCCGCCATCACGGGCGCCACCGACAACGTGGTGTCCCAGCGCCAGTCGCGCCGAAAGGAAGGGTCCACCTCGTGAACGTGACGACCGACCGCCAGGACGAGCGGCTGCAGAGCCGGGAAGGGCTCCGCGGCGCGATCACCGACGTCGTCGAGCGGGCGCGCGGCGGCGACCTGGGCGTCATCCCCGTCGTGGTCGGGCTCATCGTCATCTGGACCGTCCTGCAGATCCTGAACCCGATCTTCCTGTCGAGCGCGAACCTGGTGAACCTCACGATGGAGTCGGCCGCGGTCGGCATCATCGCGCTCGGCATCGTCTGCGTGCTGCTGGTCGGCCAGATCGACCTGTCGGTGGGCTCGGTCAGCGGGCTGTCGGGCGCGGTGCTCGCGGTGCTCTTCGTGAGCCAGGGCCTGCCCGTCTGGCTGGCCATCGGCGCCTCGGTGATCATGGGAGCGGTGATCGGCTGGGTGTACGCGCAGCTGTTCAACCGGTTCGGGGTGCCGAGCTTCGTGATCACGCTGGCCGGCCTGCTGGCCTTCCTGGGCCTGCAGCTGTACGTGCTGGGCAGCAAGGGCTCGATCAACCTGCCCTTCGACTCCGGCCTGGTGAACTTCGCGCAGCTCGACTTCGTCCCCGACTGGCTGTCGTACTGCTTCGCCGTGATCGCCGCGGCGGCCCTGTTCGCCAGCGGCTTCTTCCACGCGCGGGAACGGCGGCGGGCCGGGCTGTCGGCCAAGAGCCTGTCGACGCTGGTCGCCAGGAGCGTGGCACTGCTGGTCGTGCTCGCGTTCGTGGTCTGGTACCTGGGCCAGACGCGCGGCGTCGGCTGGATGTTCGTCTTCTTCGTCGCCCTGGTGCTGATCATGCACTACCTGCTGTCGCGGACGAAGTGGGGCAGGGCCGTCTACGCCGTCGGCGGCAACGTCGAGGCCGCGCGCCGGGCGGGCATCAACGTCAAGGCGATCTACACCTCGGTGTTCGTGCTCTGCTCGACGTTCGCCGCGGTGGGCGGCATCCTGGCCGCCGCCCGGCTGGCCGCCGCCAACCAGAGCAGCGGCTCGGGCGACGTCAATCTGAACGCCATCGCGGCGGCCGTCATCGGCGGGACGAGCCTGTTCGGCGGGCGCGGCACCGCGTTCGGCGCGCTGCTCGGCATCATCGTCATCCAGTCGATCTCCAGCGGCTTGACGCTGCTCAACCTCGACTCGTCGATCAGGTTCGTGGTCACGGGCGTGGTGCTGCTGCTCGCGGTGGTCGTCGACTCGGTCGCGCGCAAGTCGCGCACCTCGCACGGACGCGCCTGATGGCCGTCATCTGCGTGGACGCGGGCACCACGGTGATCAAGGCGGTCGGCTACACCGGGTCGGGTGCCGAGGCCGTGGTCGTCAGGCACGAGACCGGCGTGTCCCGTCCCGCACCCGGCTGGGCCGAGCAGGACATGGACGCCGTCTGGGACGCGGTCACGCGCACCGTGCGCGAGGCCGCCGCCCAGCTCGACGGCCCAGGTGGCGGGGTGGACTTCGTCGCCGTGACCGGGCAGGGCGACGGGGTCTGGCTGGTCGACCAGGCGGGCGAGCCCACCGGGCCGGCGATCCTGTGGAACGACGGCCGGGCCGCCGCGACCGTCGACTCCTGGATCCGCTCCGGGGTCGCCGAGCGCGCCTTCCGGCTCAACGGCTCGTCCGCCGCGTCGGGGCTGCCGCACGCGATCCTGGCCTGGCTGGCCGAGCACGACCCCGACCGGCTCGCCCGCTCCGCCGCCAACCTGACGTGCGGCGGCTGGATCTTCTCCCGGATGACCGGCCTGCTGGCCGCCGACGAGTCCGACGCCTCCGCGCCCTTCATGGACCTGCGCGCCCGCGCCTACTCCCCCGAGCTGCTCGAACTGTTCGGCCTGGAGTGGGCTGAGCGGCTGCTGCCCGAGCTGCGCGACGACACCCGGCGCGTCGCCGAGCTGACCGGCCGGGCCGCCGAGCAGCTCGGCCTCCCGGCGGGCACGCCGGTGGTCATGGCCCCCTACGACATCGTCTCGACCGCGCTGGGCGCCGGGGCCGTGCGGGCCGGGCAGGCGTGCAGCATCCTGGGCACCACGCTGTCCACCGAGGCCGTCGTCGAGCGGCCCGACCTCGACGGCGACCCGGTCGGCATCACCATCGCCATGCCCGGCGGCTACCTGCGTGCCTTCCCCACCTTCGCCGGGGTCGAGGTGATCCAGTGGGCCTGCCGCCTGCTCGGCCTGCGGACCCCCGACGAGCTGGGCGAGCTGGCCGCGTCGAGCCCGCCGGGAGCGGGCGGGCTGGCCTTCCTGCCGTACCTGTCGCCCGCCGGGGAGCGGGCGCCGTTCTCCGACCCGCTGGCCAGGGGCGCCTTCCAGGGGCTGTCGTTCGAGCACGGCCGCGAGCACGTCGCCAGGGCCGTCCTCGAAGGGCTGACGCTGGTCGTCCAGGACTGCCTGGCCGCCTCCGGCCACCGGCCGGAGGAGCTGCGGGTGAGCGGAGGCGGCTCGGCGAGCGCCATCTGGCTCCAGCTCATCGCCGACGTGACCGGCCTGCCCGTGCTCCGCTCGGCCGACGCCGAGGTCGGCGCCAGGGGCGCCTTCCTGGTGGGGCTGGCGGCGACGGGCGCGGCAACGGGCATCGAGCAGGCGGCCGACACGCACGTGCGGCTGCGCGCCGCCGTCCACCCCCGGACCGGCCCGTACGGCGACGCCTACCGGGACTTCCTCGCCCTGCGCGAGGCCGGAGCCCGGTCCTGGCCGCTGCTGGCCGAGATGCGGAGCCGCTCATGAGCGTCTGGATCGGCATCGACCTCGGAACCCAGAGCGTCAGGGCGATGGCCGTCGCCGCCGACGGGCGGGTGCTCGGCGCGGCCGGCAGGCCCCTGATCAGTCACCGCGACGGCCCCCGCCACGAGCAGGACCCCGAGCAGTGGTGGCGCGAGCTGGCCGCGGCGACCCGCGAGGCGCTCCGCGACGTCCCGCCCGGCCTGGTACGCGGGGTGGCGGTGGACGCCACCTCGGGAACGGTCCTGCTCGCCGACCGCGACGGCCGGGCCCTGACTCCCGGGCTGATGTACGACGACCGGCGGGCCGCGGCCGAGGTCGACCGGGTCAACGCGGCCGGCGCGCACGTCTGGCGGCAGCTCGGTTACCAGCGCATGCAGGCCAACTGGGCGCTGCCCAAGCTGCTGTGGCTGCTGCGCGACGCGCCCTCCGGCGTGCGCCTGGCGCACCAGAACGACTTCGTCAACCGGCGGCTGGTGGGCCACGAAGTGGCCACCGACCTGAGCAACGCGCTCAAGACGGGCGTGCACCTCATCGACGAACGCTGGCCGTCGGACGTGTTCGACGCGCTGGGCGTGCCCGCGGAGATCCTGCCGGACGTGGTCCGTCCCGGCAGCACGCTCGGCACGGTCTGCGCCGAGGCGGCGGCCGAGACCGGCATCCCCGAGGGGACAGCCGTGATCGCGGGCACCACCGACGGGTGCGCGGCGCAGCTCGGCGCGGGCGCGACCCGGCCCGGCAGCTGGAACTCGGTGCTGGGCACCACCCTGGTGCTCAAGGGCGTGACCAGGGAGCTGATCCACGACCCGCTGGGCGTCGTCTACTCCCACCGCGCCCCCGACGGGTCGTGGCTGCCGGGAGGGGCGTCGAGCACCGGCGCGGGCGTCCTGGCCCGCGACCTGCCCGGCCGCGACCTCGACGCCCTCAGCGACGCGGCCATCACCCGCTACGGCCCGGCCCGGCGCCCGCCCGTCCCCACCACCTATCCGCTGGTCTCGCGGGGTGAGCGGTTCCCGTTCGCCGCGCCCGAGGCCGAGGGGTTCACGCTCGGCGAGCCCGCCGACGACGTCGAGCGGTACGCGGCGATCCTGCGCGGGGCCGCGTTCGTCGAACGGCTCTGCTTCGACTACCTCGACCTGCTCGGCGCCCCGGTCGACGGCGAGATCATCCTGACCGGCGGGGCGACCAGGAGCGTGTTCGGCAACCAGCTCAGGGCCGACGTGCTGGGCCGGCCGGTGACGCTCAGGGAGAACGCCGAGCCCGCCCTGGGCATGGCGATGCTGGCGGCCGGCCCGGCCGAGTCCTCCGCCGGGATGGTCCGCACCCGCGAGATCGTCGAACCGTCCGGCGCCGACCTGGACGAGCCGTACCTGCGCTTCGTCGAGGAGCTGGAGAAACGCGGCTGGCTCCCCTCGAACGCCGCCGACCACGCCCGTGAGAGGACCGCACGATGACGAACCTGGTTCTGGTACGGCACGGCGAGACCGTCTGGCACGCGGAGAACCGCTACGCGGGCCTCAGCGACGTCGAGTTGACCCCGCGCGGCCACGCCCAGGCCGGGCAGCTGGCCGTCTGGGCGGGGCAGGCGGGCCTGTCGGCGGTGTGGTCGTCCACGCTGAGCAGGGCCCGCGTCACCGCCGAGGCCGGCGCCGCCACCGCGGGAGTCGAGCTGCACACCGACGCCCGGCTGCGCGAGCTGGACTTCGGCCAGGGCGACGGGCTGACCTCGGCGGAGATGCACGAGCGCTTTCCCGCGGCCCGAGCCGCCTTCGAGGCCGACCCCGCCGAGCACCCGCTGCCGGGCGGCGAGGACCCGCACCTGGCGGCGGGCCGCTTCGTCGCCGCCCTGACCGACATCGCCGGCGCCCACCCCGACGGCCGGGTGCTGGTGGTCGCGCACACGACCGCCATCAGGCTCGCGCTGTGCCGGATGATCGGGGTGCCGCTCGGCGAGTACCGGCGGCTGTTCCCGCGCCTCGACAACTGCGCCGTCACCGAGCTGCGGCTGCGTGCGGGGCAGGTCGCGATCCTGCAGTACAACTCCCCGATTGGAGCCCTTCGTTGACCACCCGAGTCCTCGCCGCCGGCGACCACTTCGTGCAGAACCGCCTGTTCATTGACGCGCTCAGGCGCGAGGTTCCCGGTGAGGTGGAGATCCGCGAGCTCACCCTGCCCTGGCCGGTGGTGCCGTTCGGCCGGGTGGGAGAGGTCGACGAGGCGTCCGACGTGGAGGAGGAGCTGATCGGGGCGCTGCGCGGGGTCGAGGTGTGCGTGACGCAGATGGCCCCGCTGACCCAGCGCGTGCTGGACGCCTGCCCCGACCTGAAGCTGTTCTGCGTCAGCCGGGGCGGCCCGGTCAACGCCAACCTGGAGGCGGCCACCAAGGCGGGCGTCACCGTGACCTTCGCGCCCGGACGCAACGCCGTGGCCACCGCCGAGCACACGCTCGCCCTGCTCCTGGCGGCCACCCGCCGCGTCCCCCAGACCCACGCGGACCTGGCGGCCGGGGTCTGGCGGGGCGACTACTACACCTACGACAACGTCGGCCCGGAGCTGGAGGGCAGCACGGTCGGCCTGGTCGGCTACGGCGCGATCGGCAGCCGGGTGGCCCGGATGCTGGAGGGCTTCGGCGCGGAGGTCCTGGTCTACGACCCCTATGTGAAGATCTCCGGGCAGGTCGAGCTGGAGGAGCTGCTGGCCCGCTCCCGCTTCCTGTCCCTGCACGCCCGCGCGACCCCTGAGAACGCCGGCATGATCGGCGCCGCCCAGATCGCCGCGATGCCGCCCGGCTCCGTGATCGTCAACTGCGCGCGCGGCTCGCTGCTCGACTACGACGCGCTGTGCGACGCCCTCGACTCCGGTCACCTGTTCGGCGCGGCCGTGGACGTCTTTCCCGAGGAGCCCATCCCCGCCGGGTCGCGCCTGCTGCGCACGCCGAACCTGGTGATGACCCCGCACCTGGCCGGCGCCAGCAAGGAGACGGCGATGAAGGCGGCCGCCATCGTGGCCCGGGACGTGGCCCGCTACGTGCGCGGCGAACGGCCGGAGCACGTGGCGAACCCCGCCCTCATCCCTTGAGCGCGCCCGCCATCAGCCCGCGCATGAAGAACCGGCCGAGCAGGAGATAGATCAGCATCGTTGGGATCGACGCCAGGATCGCCGCCGCCATCTGCTGGCTGTACGGGGTGGCCTGGGCACCGGCGATGTTGTTCAGCGCCACCGTGGCAGGCCAGCTCGTCGGTCCGGTGAGGAAGACGGCGAACAGGAAGTCGTTCCACATCGAGGTGAACTGCCAGATGATGACGACCGCGATGGCGGGCCCCGACACCGGCAGCACCACCGACCAGTACGTGCGCAGCATGCCCGCGCCGTCGACCCGCGACGCCTCGATGAGCTCGTCCGGGATCGTCACGTAGTAGTTGCGGAAGATCAGCGTGCAGATCGGGATGCCGTAGACGACGTGCGCGAGCACCAGCCCCGGGATGCCGCCGTAGAAGACGCCCTGCAGGCCGGTCAGGTCGTTCAGCCCGACGAGGAGCCGCACCAGCGGGATCATGACGCCCTGGTACGGGATGAACATGCCGAACAGGAAGAGCGTGAACAGCACGTCCGCGCCGGGGAAGCGCCATTTCGACAGCACGTAGCCGTTCATCGAGCCGAGCACGCACGACAGCAGCGAGCCCGGCACCGCCAGCAGCACGCTGTTCCACAGGCCGGGCCCCAGCTTCTCCCAGGCGACCCGCCACGCCTCGAACGTCCAGGTGCGTGGCAGGTTCCAGGCCTGGGTGGGGTCGGCCTCGGTGAGCGGCTTGAAGCTGGTCACCAGCAGCACGTAGATCGGGATCAGGAAGACGACCGCGAAGACGATCAGCGCCGCGAGGCGCACCCAGGGAAGCGGCTTCCGGCGCGCGGCCCCCGTCGTCATGGGCGCCGTCATGGGCGCCGTCATGAGCGCCTCTCCTTACGGACGGACCAGATCAGGTACGGGATCACGAAGACGGCCACGCTGAGCACGATGTACGCGGCGATGGTGGCGCCCTTGGCCGGGTCGTGGGAGTCGAAGACCGCCACCCACATGAAGACCGCGGGCACGTCCGTGATGATCTGCTTGCCCGACACCGCCACGATCAGGTCGAACACCTTGAGCGAGATGTGCCCCAGGATGATCAGCGCCGACAGGGTCACAGGCCGCAGCATGGGCAGCACCACGTACCGGTAGACGCCCCACTCGGTGCACCCGTCGACCCGCGCGGCCTCGCGCAGCTCCTCGGGCACGCCGCGGAACCCCGCCAGGAACAACGCCATGACATATCCGGACATTTGCCAGACTGCTGGCAGGGCCATCGCGGCCATCCCCCAGTCCGGATCGCGGAACCACTGCCACTGCGGCAACCCGATCGCGTCGAGCAGCCGGTTCAGCCCGACCGCCCGCTCGTCCATCCCCGAGTTCATCAGCCACCGCCACACGATGCCGGTCGCGACGAACGAGATGGCCATCGGGAACAGGTAGATCGCCCGGAACGTGCCCTCCCCGGCGATCCCCTTCTCCATGAGGAACGCCAGGAACCAGCCGAGCAGGAGCGCACCCAGCACGAACACGACCGTGAAGACGATCGCGTGGTTGACCGAGATGTGCCACCTGGGCAGGTCCCAGAGGTCGATGAAGTTCTTCAGCCCGACGAACTTCCCCTCGGCCACCTCGCTGTGCTTGTCGGTCATGGCCAGCTGGAAGTTCCAGCCCAGCATGCCGTACACGAACACGCCGATCGCGATGATCGACGGGGTGACGAGGAGCAGTCCCGGCAGCCAGCCGCGTGCCCGCCTCACAACCATTCCCTCCATGGGTACGGCAGGCGCGCGGCCCGCCGTACCCGTGACGTCACTGCGCGTTGGCCTGCGCGGCGTCGACCAGGCCCTTCTGCAGGGCCGCGACGTCCTTGCCGCCGATGAACAGGCCGACCGCCTCGGTGATCGCCGCCAGCCACGGCTGGTTCACCGACACGCCGTGCTGGATGGAGCCGGCGAGCTTGTTGCTCGACCAGTCCTTCAGCGCGTCGGCCAGGTAATCGGTGTAGAGCGCCTGGTCGGCGTCCTTGCGGGCGGGGATGGAGCCCTTCTTCGGGTTGAACGCGTCCTGGCCCTCCTTGCTGGCCGCGACCTTGAGCCAGGCGATGGCCCCGTCGCGGTTCTTCGCGCCCTTGGGCAGGGTGAAGCTGTCGGACAGCCACAGGTACGTGCCCTCGGTGCCCGGCGCGGGCGCCCAGTCGAAGTCCTCCTTCGACTTCTTGCCCAGGCCGCCGTCAGGCGGGTTGTGGAAGTAGCCGTAGGCCCAGTCGCCCATGATGTTGAACGCGGCCTGGCCGTCGGCCACCTGCTTGGCCGCGGGCTGCCAGTCGTCCTGCGGGTCGCCGGCGAACGACAGGATCGTCTTGAAGTTCTCCAGCGCCTTGGTCACCTCTGGGGCGGCCCAGTTGCCACCCGGCTTGAACAGCGCGTTGTACGCGTCGGTGCCGAGCGAGCCGAGCAGCACGTTCTCCATCAGGTGGACGACCGTCCACTCGGAGCCGATCGACAGCGGGATCTTGCCCTTGGCCTTGACCTTCTGCAGGTCGGCGATGAACTCGTCGACCGTCTTCGGCGCGGCGGCGATGCCCGCTTCCTTCAGCACCTTCGGGTTGAACCACAGCACGTTCGAACGGTGGATGTTCACCGGCACCGAGTAGATCTTGCCGTCGACGCTGATCTGGTCGATGAGCTGGGCGGGGAAGACGTCCTTCAGCTTCAGCTCGTCGTACAGGGAGTTCAGGTCCTCCAGGTCGCCGGCCTTGATGTAGCCCTGCAACTCGGCGCCCGCGTGGCCCTGGAAGGTGTCGGGCGGGGTGTTCGCGTCGAGCTTGGACTGCAGCAGCGCCTTCGCCTTGTCGCCCGAACCGCCGGCGACCGCGGCGTCGAAGAAGGTGAAGTTGGGGTTCTGCTTCTCGAAGATCTCCTTCATCGCCTTCAGGCCGTCGGCTTCGCCGGGGCCCGTCCACCAGGAGAAGACCTCCACCTGTTTCTTCCCGCCGCCACCCGCCGGCGTCTGCGCCGCCTTGTCGCCTCCGCCACACGCGGACAGGCTCAGCACGCTCGCCATAGTGATCGCGACGGCCGCCAACCACCGTCGTCGCATCGCACACCGTCCCTTCGAAGCCTCGAATGGTGGGTTGACAACGTTGTCAGTAGGGCTAATCAACGCACTAACCACTGGGACCGTCAAGGAGTGCGCGGATAACAGGTCCGCATACTCAGCCGAGCCGCTTCAGCGCGCCCGCGCGGTCGCTGACCGCGGTGACGCCGAACTCGCGAACGAGGCCGGGCAGCCTCGCGGCGTCGAGACCGCCGGCGCAGACCAGCAGCGCGCCCCTGCTCACCGCCAGGCCCACCAGCGCGACGAGGTCGCAGCCGCCGTCGGGCGGCCAGGCGACCAGCACCGCGTCGGACTCACTCAGCCGTACCGGCAGGTCCAGCTCCTCCATCACGCCCACCAGGTCTGCGTGCGCCAGCCGGTGGCCGCCGGCGAGCACCAACGCGTCCTGACGTCTCGGATCGAGCACCGGCAGCGCGGTGGGCTCCAGCGCGAGCAGGTCGCCGAAGTCGAGCGCGTCGAGCGCCGCTCCCAACGAGATCATCTGCCGCACCCGCGACTCGTCGGCCGCCAGCGCGGCGCTCTCGGCCAGGTCGGGGGTGACGACCAGGGTGCGCGCGTCGCACTCGCGCAACAGCGCGGCCACCTCGCGGACGGGCAGCGCCGGGTCGATCGGCGCGGCCACCCCGCCCGCCGCGAGCACGGCGTGCACCGCCAGGGTCTGCGCGCCCGCAGTGGACACGTGCACGCCCACCACCTGGTCGCGCCTGGCGCCCCTGCGCACCAGCCCCGAGGCCGCCCTGGTCACCTCGGTCACCAGCCCGCGGTAGCCGTAGGCCAGCCCCGCCCCCACGTCGACCAGGGCCGGCCGGTCGCCTCGCGCGTAGGCCCGGCCGAACACCTCGTGGATGACGGTGCCGATGGACGAGGCGGACGGCTTCATCGAGGCTCCTCAACCGGGGAGACCCCCGTCTTCAGGCGGGGGAGGAGGTCAAACCTGCGAAGCGTACGGCGGGCGCGGGGACGGCGGCATCCGCCGATGTATGTAGAGCCATGTGCAACACCCGCAGAACCATGTGCAACACCTCGAGAGCCATGTGCAACACCCCGAGAGCCACGTGCGACACCCCGGACGGCCGGGCGGGCCCGAGCCCTGCGCGGCTCGGGCCCGCTGTCACACGCCCGGAGCCCGGCCCCCACCCCTCCGAGGAGGCCAAGCCCCTCCAGGGCGCGCGACGTCCCCGGCGGACCAGCCGCGGCGTCACCCGCGCGGGTGCGGGCGGGGCGGCCGATCACAGGCAGAACGGTAGGCGGGCGGGCCGGAACGGCACATGCGTCGAGATGGCCATTCGAGGGTGTAACCCGGCGGGCCGGACGATGTGTAGAGACGTCCAGGTCAGCGGCCGGCGACGACCCACGCCGCGATCTGCGTACGCGTGGAGAAGCCCAGCTTCGACAGGATGTCGGCGACGTGGCGGGCGGCGGTGGCCGGGCTGATGACCAGCTCGTCGGCGATCGCCCGGTTGCTCAGGCCCCTGGCGACCAGCTCGGCGATCTCGCGCTCCCTGTCGGTGAGCCTGCTCTCCTGCATGACCGGAGCGAGGTCTGCCGGGGCCAGGTCGGGCACGGGGCCGCCGAGCGCACAGGCGACGGCCCCCTCGGCGGTCATGGCCGTGCCCTCGGCCCAGAGCAGCGCGACCACGGCCTCGCCCAGCCGGTCGCGGGCGGGCCGCAGGATCTCATCAGTGCCGGC
>NZ_JBEXUP010000180.1:0-15847 GCF_040614375.1 Nonomuraea sp. NPDC005983 | reverse complement strand
CCCTCGGCGCGCAGGTCGTGCACGCCCGGCAGGCCGGCCAGCCCGTTCACCGGCCCGGCCAGCTCGGCCTGGATGACGGTGCGGGTCAGGTGCCGCAGGTCGGCCAGGGTGCCGGCCTCGACGGCCCGGCCGTCGCGGATGATGGTGATCCGGTCGCACAGCGCCTCGACCTCGGACAAGATGTGGCTCGACAGCAGCACGGTCCGGCCGCGGCGCTTCTCCTCCAGGACGGCCTCGCGGAACACCTCCTCCATCAGCGGGTCCAGGCCCGAGGTCGGCTCGTCGAGGATGAGCAGTTCGGTGTCGGACGCCAGCGCGGCGACCAGCGCCACCTTCTGCCGGTTGCCCTTGGAGTAGGCGCGGCCCTTCTTGCGGGGGTCGAGGTCGAAGCGTTCCAGCAGGTCGGCGCGGCGCTTCTGGTCGAGCCCGCCGCGCAGCCGGCCGAGCAGGTCGATCGCCTCGCCGCCCGACAGGTTGGGCCACAGCGTGACGTCGCCGGGGACGTAGGCCAGGCGCCGGTGCAGCACGGTCGCGTCGGACCACGGGTCGCCGCCGAGCACCCGGGCGGTGCCCGCGTCCGCGCGCATCAGACCCAGCAGGACGCGGATCGTGGTGCTCTTTCCCGCGCCGTTCGGCCCCAGGAAGCCGTGCACCTCGCCGGTGCGGACGCCGAGGTCGAGGCCGTCCAGGGCGCGGGTGGTGCCGAAGGTCTTGACTAACCCTTCCACCGAGATGGCGTCAGTCATGGTCGTGCTCCTCGTCTCGGCGGAGCGCGGTCACGCGCTCCGCTTGTGGTGATGTGCCCCGGACCTTGTCGAGGGCGTCCCGCATGGCGGCGGCTTCGTCCGGGCTGATCATGGGGTGGGAGTAGATGTCGAGCATGGCCCTGGCCACCAGGTGGTCTCCCTCGGGGCTGTACATGTCGACGCCCATGTTCCGCGACAGGTGCCGGTGGAGGATCTGGACGCCCAGCGCCATCGCGACGCCCAGCGCCGCCCTGACCCTGCGGTCGGCGTAGGGAGGGTCGGGACGCTTCCCGTCGACCTCTTCGAGCCACTGCTCGCCCATCTCGACCAGCCCGTCGAACACGGGCGCGGCCCACCCCTCGGCCAGGGCGCGCGCCAGGTACTGCTGGTACGGGCCCAACGCGGCCCTGCTGAGGGCGATGTAGTTCACGTCGTCGGGCGTCATGTCGGCCCGGACCTGGTCGTTGAGCCTGCGGATCATCTTGGTCAGGTAGGCGTCGCACGCCTCGCGCAGCTCCTGCTTGGAGCCGAAGTGGTGGCGTACCAGGCCCGAGGACACGCCCGCGGTGTCGGCGATCCCCCTGATGGTCGTGCGCTCGAACCCGTGCTCGCCGAAGTGCCGCAGCGCCGCGTCCCTGATCCGGGCGCGAGCGGTGAGGTCCTCAGGGTCGGGACCGGACGTCGTCACTGTCACTAGCTCCTATCCATGCGTGTAGAAGACTACCCGTATGAGAAGTAGCATACACACGTGTGTAGTTGCCGTCCCATGCGGGGGCACGCAAGGCCGGGACGGCGCCGGAGACCCGGCCGCGGAGAGGGCGCGGCCGGGTCCCGCGATCACAGCCCCGGGCTCCCCGGCGAGCGTCCGTCGACACCCCCGGCCTGCCCCCCCGCCTCATGCGACGTGGAGTACGGGGTGCTGCCAGAATCAGAGCATTGTCAAGGTTTGGGGGCAGCACAGTGAGCCTGGGAGCGGTGGCCATCACCGGCGCGGCGGGACGAATCGGCTCCGTGGTACGGAGGGCGCTGCGAAGCGAGGTGAACCGGCTGGTCCTGCTCGACCACGTCCCTCTCCGAGCGGAGACCGCGAACGAGGAGACCCACGTCGTCGACCTGCGGGACGCGGCGGCCATGGAGTCGCCCCTTTCCGGCACGGACGCCGTCCTCCACCTCGGCGGCCTGCCGGACGAGGCCCCCCTGCCCGACCTTTTGGACACGAACGTGCTGGGCACCCACAACGTCCTGGAAGCCGCCCGGCGCGCGGGAACCGCACGCGTGGTGCTGGCCAGCAGCAACCGTGTGACCGGCTTCTACCCCAACGCGCACCGCACCGGGCCGCTGGAACCCGTGCGCCCTGACGGTCTGTACGGCGTGAGCAAGGTGGCCATCGAGGCCCTCGGACGGCTGTACTCGGACAAGTTCGGCCTCTCCGTGATCTGCCTGCGCATCGGCAGCTTCGAGGACGCCCCGACCGAACCCCGGCACCTCGCGACCTGGCTGAGCCCGCGCGACGCCGTCGGCTACGTCCGGGCCGCGCTCATCGCGCCGCCGTCCACCCGCTTCGCCACGGTGTACGCCGTTTCCGGCAACACCCGCCGCTTCTGGGAACTCCCCGAGGAGTCGGTACTGGCCTACACGCCGGTGGACGACGCCGAACAGCACGCCGACCGCATCGCCGGCGCCCACGTCCCCGCCGACCCCTCAGCCCCGCAGGCCGGCCCGTACGCCCTGCCCGAGTTCACCCTGAAGCACATCCGCCCCTGACCTCCGCCCGATCCGCTACCGGCACGCCGCAGCCCCCGCCATCGCCCAGCCATCGCCCAGCCATCGCCCCGTCTTCCCGACAGACCGGCGATCAGCGCTCCCCCAAGACCTCCTCAGCGCTCCCCGAAGCCCCGAACTTCGCCCACACCACTGACCCACCCCAGGGGCCCGGCCGTGCCGGGTCAGTCTCGGGACTGACCTGCGGCATCGCTCGTCAGGCTGATGTGCCGGACGGGAGCCGAACGTACACTCGGCGGAATGGTGACCCTGGTGCCTGCCTGGCTGCGCGACCTGACACCCCGCCAGGTCGATCTGGCCGTCACCGTCGCCGTCGTGGCGGCCACCGTGGCGCCCTTGCTGCTGCCCAGCCCGCGCGAGTGGTGGCTGGTCGCGCTGGCGCTGCTCGCGTCCGTACCGGTCTACTGGCGCCGTGCCGCGCCGATGTCGACGGGCATCGTGGTCGGGCTCTCCATGAGCGCGATGGTGATGTGGGTGAAGCCGCTGCTGCCGTACGGGCCTCTGGTGTGCGTGTACACCGTGGCCTCGCTGTGCAGCCGGGCCCAGCGCCTGGTGGCCGTCCCGTTCATCGCCGTGACGGCGGCGGGCTCGCTGGCGTTGCCGCACGAAGAGCCGGAGGTCTACCGCTATATGGCCACGGCGCTGGTCGCCGCGTACGCGCTCGGCACCGGTGCGCGGGCCCGCCGCGCCCAGGCCGCCGAGTCGGGGGAGCGTGCCCGCAGGCTGGCGCAGGAGCGCGACGCCGCAGCCGTCCACGAGCGCACCCGCATCGCCCGCGACGTGCACGACATCGTGACCCACTCGGTGGGGCTCATGGTGGTGCAGGCCGAGGCGGGGCCCGTCGTCCTCAGGTCCGATCCCGCCCGGGCAGAGAACGCGTTCAACACCATCGGCGACATCGGCCGCGGAGCCCTGGTGCAGTTACGTGGCCTGCTCGGCACGTTGCGCTCCGGCGACGAGGCGCCGGGGCTCGACACGCTCCCCCAACTGGTCGAGCGGATCGGGAGAACCGGCCTCGACGTCCGGCTCGTCCGCGAGGGCGAAGCCCGCCCCGTCTCCGCCGAGGTCGGCGTGGTGATCTACCGCGTGGCGCAGGAGGCGCTGACGAACGTCCTGCGCCATTCCCGGGCACAGCACGTGACGGTGCGCCTGGCCTGGCACGACGACGGCGTGTCGGTGGAGGTCGCAGACGACGCCGGCCCCGCACGGCCCAGCGACCCCACCACCGCCCGCGCAAGAGCGCGCACCCACCACGGCGAACCCGTCGCCACCCGCCAAAGCGGCCCCGCACTGCGCGGTGGGGAGGGGTACGGGCTGGTCGGAATGCGCGAAAGGGTGGTGGCCTGCGGCGGCACGCTGCGGGCCGGGCCGGGGCCAAGTGGGTTCGTGGTGTCCGCCGAACTTCCGGTTGGATGAGCGCATGGTGCGCGTGCTCATCGTCGATGACCAGGACCTGTTCCGCGCGGGTTTCGCCATGATTCTCGACGCACAGCCGGACATCACGGTCGTCGGCGAGGCGGGCGACGGCGACGCGGCCATCGCAGCGGCAGCCGCGCTCAGTCCCGACGTGGTGCTGATGGACATCCGGATGCCCGGCATGGGCGGCGTGGAGGCGACCGAGCGGATCTGCGCGACGACCTCAGCGAAGGTGCTCGTGCTGACGATGTTCGACGTCGACGAGTACGTGTACGGCGCGCTGCGGGCGGGAGCGAGCGGCTTCATACTCAAGGACATCCGCCGCGACGAACTGGCCCACGCCGTGCGCGTGGTGGCGGCGGGAGAGTCGCTGCTGGCCCCGGTGATCACCAGGCGTCTTGTGGAGGACCTGGTCAGACGCCCTGGCCACGGCGTCGCCCCTTGGCTGGCGGCACGGCTGAAGCTGTTGACGGAGCGCGAGGCAGAGACTCTGCGGCTGGTCGCCCACGGCAGCTCCAACGCCGAGATCGCGGCCGAACTCGTCGTCAGTGAGCACACGGTCAAGACGCACGTCAGCCGCGTCCTCGCCAAGCTCGGGCTCCGCGACCGGGTGCAGGCCGTGGTGTTCGCCTACGAGTCGGGGCTGGTCGTGGCAGGAGAGGGTAGTCCTCTGGGCTGACGTGGAAGTTCGCCCGCAGGGGTGACGATTCCGGGACGCCCGCGGGCCCAGGATCGTCGCCATGAAAATCTGGAAAGCCGTCGCCGCCGCAGCGCTGTCGGCGGCGCTGTTCCACCTCGGCACCGGGCTGCACCCGATCGCGTGGTTCACCTGGCTCGCGCCGCTGCCCGTGCTCCTGCTGGCCCCGAGGGCCGGCGCGGGCACGGCGCTGGCCGCGGGCTTCTTCGCCTGGGGGGCGGGCCAGGCGGCCATGTGGCCGTACTTCCTGAGCGTGATCGAGATGCCGCTGCCCGTCGTAGCGGTCAGCCAGCTGGGCACGGCACTGGTCTTCGGGCTGACCGTCACGGCGTTCCGGGCCCTCCTCCTGCGCGGCCGCCCGCTGTCGGGGGCCGTGGTCATGCCCGCCGCCTGGGTCGTGACGGAGTACACCGTCTCGCTCGTGTTACCGCACGGCGCGTGGTGGAGCCTGGCCTACACGCAGGCGGACGTCCTGCCGGTGCTGCAGACCGCGTCGGCGACCGGCGTCTGGGGCATCACGTTCCTGCTGGTGGCGCTCCCATCAGCCATCGCCGCCTGCACCCGGCCCACCGGCCTCTCGCCATCTGCCACCCCTGCCCGGCCCCTCAAGCCCGACGTACCCGGGGCGCGCTTCTGGTCGGGTGGCGCCCGGGTGGCGGTCGTCTTCGGCGCCGTCGTCCTGCTGGCCCTCGGTTACGGCGGCTGGCAGTTGCGCACCGCGCCGGCCCCGCAGGGTGAGAAGGTGGCGCTGGTCTCCACCGACCATCCGAACCAAGCCGTCGCGCTCGACACCCCGCAGGGCCGCGACCTCGTCAACCGGTACGCCTCCCGCGTCGAGAAGCTCGCCAAGGACGGGGCGCGGGTGGTGGTGCTTCCTGAGAAGACGTTTCTCGCCGACGACGAGACGCTGCCCGCACTCGCCCGCCCCCTCACCAGGATCGCCCGCACCCACCGGGTCGACGTGGTGGCCGGGCTGGCCAAGGTCAGAGGAGGCGCCTACTACAACGTCGCGCTCGACTTCCCGGCGGGCGGCGGCGAGCCGGTCGAATACACCAAACAGCATCTGGTCCCCGGGCTGGAAGACGAGCTGCGCCCAGGCAAGGGCCTGGCCTTCGCGCCGAACACGCGATGGGGCCTGATCATCTGCAAGGACCTTGACTACCCGGACCTCGTCCGCTCCTACCGGGCCGCCGGCGCGACCGCACTGTACGCCCCTGCCTGGGACTTCGGCGACGACGGCTGGCTGCACAGCCGGATCGCCGTCGTGCGGGGCGTGGAGAACGGGCTCGCGATCGCCCGCGTCCCGCGCGCCGGGCAGGTGGTCGTCAGCGACCCGAACGGCCGCGTCGTGGCGGAGGCGGCCACCACGGACGCCGAATTCGTCTCGGTCACGGCACCCCTTCCGGCGCCGAGCGCGCCGACCCTCTACGCGAGGCTCGGCGACTGGTTCGCCTGGCTCTGCATCGCCCTGCTCGTCCTGTCCCTGGGTGGCGCGCTGCCCCTCCGGCCACGCCGGGCAGCACGGGCTGCCCGGCCGAGGCACCTCTGATGGCGAGTGGCGGTGTGGTTGGTGGCAGTGTGGTCGGTGGTGGAGATCTGATCGATGGAGGGTGCGGGGTATGCGGTACCGGGTGCTAGGGGGAGCCGGGGAGGACGGCCGCCAGTTCCGGGATACGGGCGCGGTAGCCGTCGAGCAGCTTGTGCGCCGTACCCACCGAGTCCACCAGGGGGTGCAGCGCGAACGCCTCGACCGCCAGCCGGGACGAGCCCGACAGGGCGGCCTCGATGGTCGTCTGTTCGACCGCCTTGACCTGCTGCACGAGGCCGAGGAACCGGCCGGGGAGCGGGCGGGTGGCCAGGGGGCGCACCCCGGCGCCGTCCACCGTGCACGGGATCTCGACGACGGCGTCCGCGGGCAGGCCCGGCACCGCGCTGCCGTTGCGGACGTTGAGGATCATGGTGGAGGGCTCGCCGCGGGCGATGGCGGCCATGAGGGCGAGCGCGATGCCCTCGTACCCCCCGGCCTGCAGGTCGGCGGCGTCGCGCTCACCCGCGTCGGTGGTGTCGCGGGCCTCGGCCATGTACGACGCGTCGCGCTCCCTGCGCGCCCTGCCCCATTCGGTGAGGGCGTGCTCGGGCCGCTCCCGTACCGCCGCGTAGAACCGGTCCTGCTGGCCGAGCAGCGACTCGCCGCGGGTGTGTTCGGCGCCGTTGATCGCGGCGACGGACTCGCGGGTGAAGTAGTAGTAGTACAGGTACTCGTTGGGCAGCGCGCCGAGGGTCCGCACCCAGTCGCCGCCGAAGATCCGGGCCTCCTCGACCTGCCGCAGCGCGCCGTCGTCGGCGAGCAGGCCCGGCAGCACGTCCCGGCCCTGGTAGGTGAGGCCGCGCAGCCAGCCGAGGTGGTTGAGCCCGACGTAGTCGGGCGAGACGCGCGACGGCTCCAGCCCCAGGGCGGCGGCGGCCCGCCGGATCAGCCCGATCGGCGAGTCGCAGATGCCGACCACGCGGTCGCCGAGCACGGTCCGCATCGCCTCGGTGATCATGCCGGCCGGGTTGGTGAAGTTGATGACCCAGGCCCGGGGCGCGAGGGCGGCCACCCGCTCGGCCACGCGCACCGCCACCGGGATGGTGCGCAGCCCGTACGCGATGCCGCCGGGGCCGGTGGTCTCCTGGCCGAGGAGGCCGAGGTCCAGCGCGACCCGCTCGTCGGCGGTCCGCCCGGCCAGGCCGCCGACGCGGATCGCCGAGAAGACGAAGTCGGCGTCGCGCAGCGCGGTGTCCAGGTCCGTGGTGGTCAGCACCTTGGGCGGGTGGTCGTGCCCGGCGGCGAGCTGGTCCAGCACGTGCCGGATGGCTTCCAGTCGCTCGGCCGACACGTCGTACAGCACCACCTCCTCCACGCGTGGCTTCGCAGTGTCGCGCAGCAGCGCGCCGTACACGAGCGGGACCCGGAAGCCTCCGCCTCCGAGAACGGCCAGTTTCATCGCGGCCTCCTCACCTGCCTCTCATCAGAACCACGTACGCCTGGTGAGCGCGCACGATCGAACCCATGCGGACGAACTCTCGCGACCGGCCCACGTGAAAGGGCGTCATGCGAGCAGCACCTCGGCACCCACCGCCGCGCAGTTGCGCAGCGTCGTCTCGTCGGCGCCCTCGTTGGTGACGATCACGTCGATGTCCTCGGGGCCGCACACGCGCAGGGCGCCGGTGCCGGGGAACTTGTGCCGGTCGACCAGCAGCACCACCTGCCCCGCCGCCGCGATCATGGCGCGTTTCAGCGGCACCTCGGCGAGCGTGGTGTCGACGAGCTGCCCGTCGGGCCGGACACCGCTCGCGCCGAGGAACACGCGGTCGGCGCACACCTGGCCCAGCGCCTCCTCGGTCAGCACCCCGACCAGGGAGTGGTAGGTGCGGCGGACCATGCCGCCGAGCAGCAGCAGCTCGACCGTCGGGTCGGCGCGGAGCACGTCGAGGACGGCGAGGCTGGAGGTGACCACGGTGACGCGGCGGCCGCGAAGCCTGCGGGCCAGACGCATCGTCGTGGTGCCGATGTCGAGCAGGATCACGTCGCCGTCCTGGACGAGTTGCGCGGCGCGGTCGGCGACGGACTCCTTGTCCTGCTCGTCGACGGTCGCCACTTCGGCGAAGGTCAGGTCGTCGTCGGCGTCGACGAGCGCGCCACCGCGCACACGCCGCAGCGTGCCGTCGCGGTCGAGCACCTCAAGGTCCCGGCGGATGGTCGACGGGCTCACGCCGAGTTGCCTGGCGAGGTCTCGAACGCTGGTGGCACCCGAGAGGCGGACCCGGCGCATGATCTCCGCATGCCTGAGGTGCTGTAGCACGGTGTGATCCTATCAGTCATTTCCGAGCACAAGCGAGCGTTTTGCACCAAATACCCGCCCAAAGCACTTGATATGCGCGAGCAAACGTGCAAGATTGCGCACATCTCGGCCTGTCAAGGAGGAAGCAATACCGTGTCTGGCCAGGCGTACGACCCACTCTCCGATCAGCGAACCCCGGAGGGGCCGCAGTTCGACGTCTTCTTAGCGGGCACTGTCTTCCTGGACATCGTCTTCACCGGCCTGCCCGCGATGCCCGCCTCGGGCACCGAAATCTGGGCCGAGGGCATGGGCTCATGTCCGGGAGGCATCGCCAACCTCGCCATCGCCACCAGCCGGCTGGGCCTGCGCACCTCGCTGGCCGCCGCGTTCGGCGACGACGACTACGGCGACTTCTGCTGGCGCACGCTCGCGGAGCAGGAATCGGTGGACCTGTCGAAGTCACAGCGCTTCGAGCACTGGCACTCGCCGGTGACGGTCTCGATGGCGGTCAACCGCGACCGCAGCATGGTGACCCACGGACATCCCGCTCCCATGTCGGCGACGGAGATGATCGGCGTCCCGCCGCGCTCCAGCGCCGTGATCGTGACGCTCTCCGCCGAAGAGCCGCTCGGCGTGCCCGGCATGTCCGGCTGGGCCGAGCTGGCCCGCCGCAACGGCGCGCTCATCTTCGCGGACGTCGGCTGGGACCCGTCGGGTGCCTGGTCGCCTGCCCTGCTCGACCAGCTCTCGGTCTGCCACGCGTTCATGCCCAACGCGGTCGAGGCCATGGGCTACACCGGCACCGACACCCCACGCGACGCCCTGTACGCGATCGCCGACCGGGTGCCTCTCGCCGTGGTCACCGACGGGGCCAACGGCGCCATGGCCATCGACTCCACGACCGGCGAGGAGGCGTACGTCCCCACGCCACGGGTGAGGGCGCTCGACCCGACCGGCGCGGGGGACGTCTTCGGCGCGGGCTTCGTGCTCGGCACCCTCTGCCGCTGGCCGCTGACCGACCGGCTGGCGTTCGCCGGGCTCTGCGCGGCGCTGGCCGTGCAGCAGTTCGGCGGCTCGCTGGCCGCGCCCGGCTGGGGTGACATCGCCGACTGGTGGCACGAGGTACGGGAGGCGGGCGGTCACGGCGGCGCGTACGCCGACTCGCTGGCCCGCCGGTACTCCTTCCTCGACCGGCTGGTCCCCACCGTCCCGGTGGGCGCGGTACGCCGGGCGGCCGCCACCATCGCCCGGTACGCCGACCTGGAGGTGGCCCTCCAGGTGCCGGCCACCGAGAGATCCGAGAAGCCACCGGCCAGAATGGCCGCCGAGACGTCCGGCGGGCCGGAAGACGCCACCCCGCACCAAGCACGCGCCGCGTCCGAGGCCGCCGCCCCTTCGGAGGCACAGCCCGAGGACCCGGACACCTCGCGTGCCTGCTCAGAAGGAGTAACACCATGATCGCCTCGACGCGAGAGCACCGGCCGCGGAACCCTCGTGGCGTCCGGACACGCGCCGTCCTGGCCGCCGGTGCCTTGGCCCTCGCCGCGACCGCGTGCGCGCCGGGGGCCTCGGCCCCGCCCGCGGCCTCCTCGGCGCAGCCGAGCGCCTCGGCGGTGCGCACCGACGCCGCGGCCCTCGGCAACGTCACCCTCACGGTCTGGGACCAGGAGGTGCGCGGCGGGCAGGCCGCCCAGATGAAGCAGCTCAACGCCGCGTTCGAGGCGAAGTACCCGAACATCAAGCTCAAGCGGGTCTCCCGCTCCTTCGACGACCTCAACACGACGCTGCGCCTGGCGCTGAGCGGCAACGAGCCGCCGGACGTGGTGGAGGCCAACAACGGCCGGCCGTCGATGGGCGCGTTCGTGAAGGCCGGTCAGCTCCGCCCGCTCGACGCCTACGCCGAGGCGTACGGGTGGAAGAAGCGCTATCCGGAGTCGGTGCTGCGCTACTCGCAGTACAGCGCCGACGGCAAAGTGTTCGGCCAGGGCAACCTGTACGGCCTGCCCCAGGTGGGCGAGGTCGTCGGCGTCTACTACAACCGCGCCAAGCTGACGAAGCTCGGCCTGCAGCCGCCGAAGACCTGGGACGAGTTCCAGGCCGCGCTCGACAAGGCCAAGAGCGCCGGCGAGGTGCCGATGCAGCTGGGCAACCTCGACAAGTGGCCGGCCATCCACGTGTTCGGCACCGTGCAGGGCCGTGCCGTCCCGGCCGACCAGATCAGCACGCTGGCCTTCGGCCGCAAGGGCGCCTCGTGGACCACGCCCGAGAACACCAAGGCCGCCGAGCAGCTGGTCAGCTGGGTCGACAAGGGCTACTTCAACGACGGCTTCAACGGCCAGGGCTACGATCCGGCCTGGCAGGCGTTCAGCAAGGGCCAGGGCGTCTTCCTGATCGCGGGCACCTGGCTGCTCGCCGACCTGGACAAGGCGCTGGGCAAGGACCTCGGCTTCATGCTCCCGCCGGGCGCCACGGCCGACGCCCCGCCCGTCGCGACCGGCGGCACGGGCCTCCCGTTCGCCATCACGGCCAAGAGCCCCAACCCCGACGCGGCGGCGGCGTACATCGACTTCATCACCAACGCCGACGCCATGAAGGTGCTCACGACCACGGGCAACCTGCCGGTGGCCGACACGGCGGAGCAGACCGTGCAGGCGGGCCCGCAGCAGGACGTGTTCACGGCCTTCGGCACGGCCACCAAGAGCGACGGCCTCGTCCCCTACCTCGACTACGCCACCCCGACGTTCGCCGACACGCTCGGCGCGGCGCTGCAGGACCTGCTGGCCAAGAAGGCGACCCCGCAGGAGTTCCTGGCGACGCTGGAGAAGGACTACAAGACCTTCGCCGAGAGCAACGGGTGACCCCGGGCGCATGGCCACGACCCTTTCCCGGGCCACCGGGCGGCCAGAGGTGAACGTGCGGAGAGCGCAGGCGGGGCATCCTCCCGGAGAGCCCCGCCGCGTCGCCTACCTCTACGTGCTGCCCGCGTTCGCCGTCTACGCGGCGTTCCTGCTCTACCCGATCGTCCGCGCGGTGCACCTGTCGCTGTACGAGTGGGACGGGCTGAGCGTCGGCACCTGGGCGGGGCTCGACAACTACGTCGCGATCATCACTGACGAGGGGCTGCGGTCGGCCTTCGGCCACGCCCTGGTGCTCATGCTGTTCTACGCGGTGGCGCCGCTCGCCATCGGGCTGACGCTGGCCGCGATTCTCAACCACGCCAAGGTGCGCGGGCTCGGCTTCTTCCGTACGGTGGTCTTCCTGCCGCAGGTGGTGGCCATGGTCGTGGTGGCGGTCGCCTGGCGGCGCGTGTACGCCCCCGACGGCACCCTCAACAGCCTGCTCAGCGCGCTCGGGCTGGACTCGCTCACAAGAGGCTGGCTGGGCGACTACACCTTCGCACTGCCGGCGGTCGGCGTGGTCGGCACGTGGTTCGAGACCGGCCTGGTGACCGTGCTGCTGCTGGCCGGGATGAGCCGCATCCCGTTGGAGCTGTACGAGGCGGCGCGGCTCGATGGGGCGAGTGCGCTCAGGGAGTTCTTCGCGGTCACGCTGCCCTCGGTGCGCGGGGAGATCGCCGTCGCGCTGACGCTGACCGTGATCGCCGCGCTGCGCACGTTCGACCTGGTGTACGTCACGACGCGCGGCGGGCCCGGCGACTCGACGTCGGTGCCGTCGTACGAGGTCTACCACCGGGCCTTCGGCCTGGGCCAGGTCGGCTCGGCCGCGGCGATCGGCGTCACCCTCACCGTCGTCATCTTCGCGGTCTCGTTCGTGATCAACCGCTTCGCTGACAGGGGCGACTCGTGATCTCTCGTGCGGAGCGTCTGGCCAACTACGTCATCCTGACGGCGTTCGCCGCATTCGCGCTGTTCCCCATCCTGACGATCGTGTCGGCCGCGCTCGGCCCCGACGACAGCGCGGGCGCGGCCGGGCAGGGGCTCAGCGTGGCCGGGCTGCACCTGGGCAACTTCGGCGCGGCGTGGGAGATCGGGCAGTTCGGGACGTACCTGCGCACCAGCCTGATGGTGTCGGCGTTCGTCGTGGTCGTCAGCGTGGTGTTGTCGATCATGAGCGGGTACGCGTTCGGCACCATGCGCTTCCGCGGCCAGTCCGTGCTGTTCTACCTGTTCCTGCTCGGCATCATGATGCCCAGCGAGGCCGTCGCGGTCCCGCTCTACTTCGACCTGCGCACGCTCGGCCTGATCGACACGTTCTGGTCGGTCGCGCTGCCGCAGGTGGCGCTGTCGGTGGCGTTCGGCACGTTCTGGATGCGAGCGTACTTCCGCGCGAGCAGCCGCGCGATCGTCGAGGCCGCCCGCATCGACGGCGCCTCGACCTGGCGCATCCTGTGGCAGGTGCTGGCGCCGCCGGCCCGGCCCGCCATCGTCACCCTGACCGTCCTGGTCTTCATGTGGACGTGGAACGAGTTCCTCATCCCATTGATCATGGTGACCAGCGAGTCGCTGCGCACGGCGCCGCTGGGTCTGGCCTTCTTCCAAGGCCAGTACACCTCCGGCTTCACCCTCCTCGCGGCCGGGTCCGTCATCGTCGCGACCCCGGTCGTGATCTTCTACCTCTTCCTTCAGCGTCACTTCATCCGCGGGCTGCTCCAAGGAGCCGTCCGCGAGTAACACCCGGAGGTTGCATGCGATCACCGCACCCCCCCTCGCGACCCACTCCGCCGGCACGGTCACCAGGCCGTCTGGCGGTGCTGGCCACCGCGGCCGTGCTCGCCCTCGTCCCCGCCGCCCCGGCATCAGCCGGGACGGCCCGAACCACCCCGTCCACCACCAACTCCCCCGCCGACCTCGACGCGCTGTTCGTCGGCGCCCACCCCGACGACGAGGCCTTCAGCCTGTCGACGCTCGGGCAGTGGAGCGAGGACCACGGCATCCGCACCGGCGTCGTCACCGTCACCCGCGGTGAGGGCGGCGGCAACGCCGTCGGCCCGGAGGAGGGCCCGGCACTCGGCCTGCTGCGCGAGGCCGAGGAGCGCAAGGCCGTCGGCAAGGCCGGCGTCCGGGACGTTTTCAACCTCGACGACGTCGACTTCTACTACACGGTGAGCGCCCCGCTGACCGACCAGATCTGGGGGGACGACACCCTGGAGAAGGTCGTCCGGATCGTCCGCCAGACCAGGCCCGAGGTTCTGATGACCATGGACCCGGCCCCTTCCCCCGGCAACCACGGAAACCACCAGCAGGCGGCGCGGCTGGCCGTCAAGGCGTTCTACGCGGCGGCCGACCCCAAGGCGTTCCCCGAACAGATCACCCGTGAGGGGCTGCGCCCCTTCGCCCCGTCCCGTGTCTTCCTCGGCGGGGGCCGCGGCACCTCCAAGAGCGGCCCCGACTGCGCCTCGACGTTCCGCCCGGCCAACCCGGCGCAGAACGTGTACGGCGTGTGGAGCGGACGCCCCTCCCAGAGCCAGGGAGGCCGGACCTGGGCCGCCATCGAGCGTGACGCCCAGCGCTCGTACGCCTCCCAGGGCTGGGCCGTCTTCCCCGACGTGCCGTCCGACCCCGCCCAGCTGGGCTGCGACTTCTTCACCCAGGTGGACTCGCGGGTGCCGTTCCCCGAGCCCGGCTCCGCGGCGGCCACCGCACCGACGGCCGCCCTCGACGGCGCGCTGGTCAGGGCGGCGGGCGCCGTCCCGCTCGGCACGCTGCTGGACCTGCGCCCGAGCACGTTCGACGTCCGCCCGGGCGCGGCGTTCACCGTCAAGGTCACCACGACCGCACCGCCCAGCGAGCCGCTCGGCCGCTCGGCCGTGACGCTGCGAGCCCCTGAGGGCTGGCAGGTCAGCGGGTCCGGCGACCTCGGCAGGCTCGCTCCGGGACGCACCGGATCGGCGACGTTCACGGTGACGCCGCCGAAGGACGCGTCACCGGGCGTCCGAGCGCGGGTCGCGGCGACGCTGACCACCGACCAGGGCCGCGGCTACACCGACCGGCAGGTCGAGGTCAGCCCGGCCGTACGGGGAAGGCAGCAACTGCTGCCCCAGGTGGACCAGTACGAGAAGTGGGCGGCGGACCTCGACGTGCCGCAGCTTCGCGGCCTCGTCACGCCCGTGCTCACCCTGCCGTCCGGCGGGGCACGCCAGGTGGGCGTCGCGGTCACCAACGTCAGCGACGCCCCCCAGTCCGGAACCGTCCGCCTGGACCTGCCCGCCGGTTTCACCGCTGACCGCGCCGAGGCGAGCTTCAGCGCGCTGGCGGCCGGCGCCTCGACGACGGTGCAGTTCACCGTCACCAACTCCGACGCCTCGCTGAAGACCTCCAACGAGGGCGGCGACTACGCCTACACCATCACCACCACCAGCGGGGACGGCTCCAGCGTGAGCAAGCCCGCGCTCGAACTGGTGCCGAAGACGTCCATCCCGCAGGCGGCGTCGGCGCCGGCCGTCGACGGCGTCGAGGGCGACGGCGAGTACACCGGCCCCGCCCTGGACATCTCCCGCCTGTGGGAGGGCACCGCCTGCTCGTCGGCCGCCGACTGCTCGGGCACCGCCAAGCTCGCCTGGCGTGACGACACGCTGTTCGTGCTGGTCAAGGTGAAGGACGACGTGGTCGGCACCCGGCTGTCCGCGTCCGACTGCAAGCGGCACTGGCGTACTGACGCGGTGGAGGTGGCCATCGATCCGCGCGGCACGTCGGAGAACACCTCCACGACGTTCAAGGCGGCGGTGCTGCCGGTGACCGCCGAGGGCCCGCCGTGCTTCGAACGCGACGCCGACAACCGTCAGGGTCCGGGCGAGCAGACCGCGCCGGGGATGCGGGTGGCCTCGAAGGTCGCCACCGGGGAGTACACGGTGGAGATGGCCATCCCGATGGAGGTCCTGCCGGGTGCGGTCGATCCCGAGCACCTCGGGCTGAACATCCTGGTGTACGACTCCGACACCCAGGACAAGACCGGTCAGACCCGGATCGGCTGGTCCACGTGGGGCGGCGTGCAGGGCGACCCGTACCGCTGGGGCGTCGCGACGCTGCCGGGCTACCACCCTCCGGCGGGACGGCCGACCACGCCGCCCGACCCGGTGATCCCCGACACCGGCCTGTCCAGCCTGGACTCACCGCAGTCGCTGGAGCAGGCGGTCCGCCTCGGCCTCCCGCTCGCGGGCGGTCCCGCGGCGAAGGCGTCCGAGAGCGGCCGGGTGACGGCCGCCACCGGCGCCCGGGACGCCGTGAAGGTGACGCTCCGCGCCGGTTCGGCCGGCAAGGCGCACCTGTTCGTCCGCGACGACCAGGGGGTCGCGGGCAGCCACGTCGTCACCGTTCCCCGGAGCGGCACCACGACCGTGAGCGTGCCGCTGACCTTGCGAGGCAGCATCAGATCCGTGGCGAGCTTCACCACGTGGGCGACGACTGCCTCGATCAGCTCGTCCT
>NZ_JBEXUP010000179.1:0-15915 GCF_040614375.1 Nonomuraea sp. NPDC005983 | reverse complement strand
GCGGGGGGAGGGGTCGCGGGGGGAGGGCGTGTCAAGGGGGTACTGCTGGGGGCGGGAGCCGCGGTCGTGGCCGTCGCCGTGGCCGTGGGGGTGCTGGCGTCGCGCACCGGTGGGCGGTCCGTCGAGCAGAAGCCGTCGGGGGCCGTGACGCAGACGTCCCGTACGCCCGCTCAGGCAAGCACCGCACGGGCGCACATGGGGTTGCGGGCCGAGGCGGACATCCCCAAGCAGTACCGGAAGCTGATCGTGCAGGCGGGCACCTGGTGCGAGCTGGAAGGGCTGTCGCCCGCGCTGGTCGCCGGGGTCGTCAAGATGGCCAGCGACTTCGACCCCGACCTGATCGACCGCGCCAACGACGAGTTCGGCATCGCCCGGTGGACCCCCAGGGTGCTGCAGTTCTGGCAGCCCAACGGGTCGAACGATCCGGCACCTAAGCCGCCGTTCTCGCCCGAGCTGTCGTTCCCGGCGATGGGCCGCTTCTTCTGCACGCTCGGCCCGAAGGTCGCCGACGTGCCCGCCGACCCGGCGGCCAAGCTCGCCGCCCTGTTCGTGAGCGGCGTGGACCCGGTGCGGCGGGAGCAGGGCGTGCCGCCGAGGTGGAAGGCGCATGTCGCGCAGGTCCTGCAATATCGCGATCAGTACCAGGACTAGCGGGCCGGCCCCGGGCGCAGGCCGTGAAGCGAGCCGGAGGTCGGCGCGGGCGGCCACGCCGGCGCGGTGGGTCAGGGTAAGAGGCGGAGGTCGGCGTCGGTGACCAGGTCGAAGCGGAGGGCCAGGTTGATCAGGGCGGTCCGCTGCCAGTCGGCCTTCCCGGCCTCGTCGGCCTGTTTGACCTTCAGCTTGTTCCTGGCCAGGTAGTCGATGTGGAAGTTGACGCCGCTCCTCGTCAGGTGATGCCCGGCCAGCCGCTCGATGAGCTGTGGCACCGTCGGGACGACCGTGCTCGACGGGTCACGCAGCCTGGCCTCGCAGAGCGCGACCAGGATGAGGAAGTACTTGGCGGTCCGGTCGAGCGGGAAGACGTTCATCGTGGTCGCCCCCGACCCGAGGCTGGCGGCGGTGCCGTACCCGTGCTCGGGCGCGAACACCAGGAACCCGGTCGTCCCGTGCTCGGCCGGCAGGATCACCCGCGAGAACTCGAACGGCACCGGCATGCCGATCCGCAGCGGCGGCACCTTGACGAACTCGCCGCCGCCCTCCGGGTTCTCCACGACGTAGGTGCGGTCGGCGCTGAGGTTGCTGATGTGCCAGTAGTCCTCGACCGCTTCGATGCGCCCGGCCAGGCGCGAAACGGCCCGGTCGGCCACCACGATGTCGACCGGGACATCCTCGGCTCCGCGTCCGAACGTGGCGGCCTCGCCGGGCCTGAGCTCGGCCGCCACGGCCGTGTCGGTCTGGATGAGGACGGTGTGCATGCGCATGGTTGTACGACCTCGCTCTACGTCCGCCTAGCTGTAAGGTTCCAGGGTCACCAGACCGTCGGCCTGCGGTCGCCCCAGAAACCGCCTCTGGCCGCTTCGACCTGGGCCGACAGCGAGATCAGGGTGGCCTCGCCGCCGATCCTGCCCGCCAGCATGACGCCGATCGGCAGGCCGTCGGCGGTCCAGTGCAGGGGCAGGTTCACCGCGGGCTGCCCGGTGACGTTGTAGATCGCGGGGAAGGCGGCGAACCGCTTCATCCGCTCGAAGGTCTCCTGGACGTCGTCCACGTCCTCGAACCAGCCCACGGGCCGGGGCTGCTGGGTGACGGTGGGCGTGAGCACCGCGTCATAGGCGTCGGTGACGGCGAGCGCGGCCCTGGTGGCGAGCTGAAGCGACGCCTGGGCCTGCAGGAAGGCCGGGGCGGAGGTGGCCGTGCCACGCTCGCGCAGCCACCTGGTGAGCGGCCTGAGCTGGTCGCTCTGGTGGTCGGCGACGGGGTGCATGCACGCGAAGACGTACCACATGGTGACGAACTGCGGCACGATGTCGGGGCCGAACGGCGGGTCGATGTCGACCACCTCGTGGCCGAGCGCGGCGAGCGTGGCGGCGGCGTCCTCGTAGGCGGTCAGGACGTCCGGATCGAGTTCGGCGTCCGGCACCGGCGGGCGGGCGTAGCGGGCGATGCGCAGTCGTCCGGGGCCGCGGGTGGCGTGCTCCAGGAAGGTGCCGTCGTGCGGCGGCGCGTGGAACAGATCTCCAGGGCTGTGGTGCGCCATGACGTCGAGCAGCGCCGCGGCGTCGGCGACCGTGCGTGCGATGGGTCCGTTCGTGCTCATTCCCGCCAGGTCGGGGATGATCGGGGCGAAGCTGATCCGGCCACGGGTGGGTTTGATGCCGTACAGGCCGCACACCGAGGCGGGGATGCGGATCGAGCCCGCGCCGTCGCTGCCCTGCGCGGCGGGCGCCAGCCCGGCGGCCACCGCGGCCGCCGCGCCGCCGCTCGACCCGCCCGCGGACCTGGTGAGGTCCCATGGTGTGCGGGCGGGCGGCGAGAGGAAGGTCTCGGTGTAGCAGGGCAGACCGAACTCGGGGGTCGCGGTCTTGCCGAGCATGACGGTGCCGGCCTCGCGCAGGCGTTCCACCACCGTGTCGTCCACTGGTGCGACGAAGTCCCGGTATGTCGCCGAGCCGAACATGATGGGGACGTCCTTCACCAGGTTAAGATCCTTGATCGGGATCGGTACTCCGGCGAGCGGTCCGTCTGGCAGCTCCTTCTCCAGGCGGCGGGCCTGGTCGAGTGCCCTCTCGGCGGTCACGGTCACGTACGCGCCCACCTCGGGGTCGATGCGCTCGATCCGGTCGAGGTAGTGCTGGGTGAGCTCGACCGGCGAAATGTCCTGGTCGCGGATGGCTTGCGCCTGCTCGAGAGCAGATAGCTCGTGAAGTTCTCGCACGCTTCTGCACACTAGGGATCTCTGGCGAAGAACGTAATAGATACCCAGCAATGGGGCGTAGAACACGGTGAGCTGGGCCATAAAACTATGGACAGGGCAACACTAGGAATCAATCAAACCCGCGGGCTACGGTGAGTTGCGTGGACTCCGACAACCAGCGAGAAGACGGTCACAACTCGTCCCCTATCTGGGTGAGCGATCGACCCGAAGGCGAGCAGACCACCGCCAAACCCTCGGCGCCCACCATGTCAACGTACGCGCCGGTAGAGCGCGCGTCCGTGCGCAGCCTGCTTCAGCAGCCGCGCTACCGCCGGCTGCGCAACCGCGCGCTGCTGGCGGTCGGCGTCGGGCTCGTCGTGGGCTTTCTGGTGCGCGACTGGCGGGTTGGCGTGACAGCGGCCGTGGTGGCGGCCATCCTCGACACGGTCTATCGGGCGCGCTCGTCCTCGACCGTGCCTGCCTGGCGGCGCGCCTCCGTGGCGGAGCGCCGCACCGAGGCGCAGCTCCGCAAGCTGGAGCGCAACGGCTACCGCACGCTGCACGCCAGGGCGATCCCGGGCAGCGAGGCGCAGATCGACCACCTCGTGGTGGGCCCGACGGGCGTGTACGCCGTCGACTCCGAGAAGTGGGACAAGCGGCTGCCGGTACGCGTCCAGATGGGCAAGAAGCTCTTCCACGGGCCGTTCGACATGAAACCCCGCCTGACCGAGGCCAAATGGGAGGCCTCGCAGGCCAGCGAGCTGATCAGCAAGGCGTACGGTCGCGAGGTCTCCGTCGTGCCGTCGCTGGCGATCTACGGGCCGCCGGTGCCGTGGAAGATCATGACGATCCGCGGCGTGGACGTCTACGAGGGCGGCCGCGCCCGCAAGTGGATCACCAAGCGGGAGCGGGCCCTGACCGACGCCGAGATCGACCGCCTGTACGAGATCGCCGCCCAGGTGCTCCCCGCCAGGTACGGCGAGGGCTAGCAGGCAGGCGTCAGCCGGCCGCCGGCCGAGCGCCGAAGGCGTCCAGGTCGGCGGCCAGTTCCATGCTGGGCGGGAGTGTCCGCGGCACTCGGGTGACGAGCGCGGCGCCGAGCCCCGCCATGCGCACGATGTGCGCGATCAGCGCCTCCCTGTCCTCGGGCCAGGGGAACGAGGGCTGGGCGATGAGCAGCGAGACGCACCCGTGCACGGCCGACCAGAGGCCGAGCGCGAGCGCCTCCGGCTCGCCCTGCAGAACGCCTGTCGCGACGCAGGCGGCGACCCTGTCGACCATGTGTCCGAAGCAGGTAGCGGCGGCGGGAGGCACGCCTTCGCCGGCCGACGGCCGCATCATCAGCACCCGGTACTGCACGGGGTGGTCGAGGGCGAACCGGGCGTAGGCGCGTCCGCAGTTGCCCAAGGCGACGAACGGGTCGCCGCCGGAGCTCTCGGCGAAGAGCCTGCCCAGTTCGTCCCAGACTCGCAGGCAGACGGCCTCGACGAGCGCTTCCTTGTCGGTGAAGTGCAGGTAGACCGAGGGCGTGGAGACTCCGGCGCGCATGGCGACGGCGCGCAGCGTGAGCGCGTCCTCGGTGCCGGCCTCGGTCAGCAGGTCCTCGGCGGCTCGCAGGATCTCCTCGCGCAGCAGCGCGCCCTCGCCGCGCCGGGCGCGTACGCGTCTCGCGGTGGTCATGGAACTCAGGTTGACGCTGTCAGGTTAACGATGTCAATCTGATCTCCTGTGGAAGGGGTCAGATGGGGACTTTTCGGGAAGCGACCGCGTTGACCGCGCGCGGCGCGGACGAGTATCAGGCCACGCTCGACGCGCAGTGGAGCGTCGGCGCCAGGCTGCACGGCGGATACCTGCTGGCGGTGCTGGGCCGGGCCGCCGTGGAGAACGCGGGCGCCGAGCACCCGCACGTGACCGCCGTGAGCGGCTCCTTCGTCGAACCGCCCGAGCCGGGCCCCGCCACCGTGCGCGTGCGGACGCTGCGCGTCGGCAGGAGCGTCGCCCAGGTCACTGCGACGCTGACGCAGCAGGACAGGCCGTGCGTGGAGGCGCTCATCACCCTCGGCCGGCTGGACGACGCCGACCCCTGGTGGACGGCCGCCGAGCCGGTGCAGCTGCCCCCGAGGGAGGAGTGCTTCCTCGCCCCCACCGACCCGCCCGGCGCGGGCATGACCGTCCCGCTGATGGAGGTGATCGAGGAGCACATCGACCCCGCCCACCTCGCCTTCGCGTTCGGCGCGCCCTCCAGGAACGGCGTCATCGCCACCTGGCAGCGGCTGGCCGACGGCTCCGACTGGGACCCGCTCAGCCTGCTCGTCGCCCTCGACCCGGTGCCGCCCGTCTCCTACGACCTCGGCCTGCCCGGCTGGATGCCCACCATCCAGTTCTCCGCCTACATCCGCCGGCTGCCCGCCCCGGGCCCGGTCCGGGTCAGGCTGCACGCCACGGACGTCGGCGGCGACCGCATGGACGAGGTGGCCCACGTCTGGGACGACAAGGGCCGCCTGGTGGGCCAGGCCACCCAGCTCGCCGCCGTGCGCGTGCCCGCCGAGCGCTAGGGGCGCACGCATTCCGGAGCCAGCCGTCCGCTTTCTGGACAGCCGTCTCAGGTACCGGGCGCGACCTCGTACCATGGGAAGACTCGCTAGCGATGGGAGAAGCGCAATGCCCGCCCTCAGGTCACGTACGGTCACCCACGGCAGGAACATGGTCGGTGCTCGGGCCCTGCTCCGGGCGACCGGCGTAGCCGGGAGCGACTTCGGCAAACCCATCATCGCGGTGGCCAACAGCTTCACCCAGTTCGTCCCGGGGCACGTGCACCTGCGCGAGGTCGGCGACGTGGTGTCGGCGGCGATCCGCGAGGCCGGCGCGATCCCGCGCGAGTTCAACACGATCGCGGTCGACGACGGCATCGCGATGGGGCACGGCGGCATGCTCTACTCGCTGCCGTCGCGCGAGCTGATCGCCGATGCGGTCGAGTACATGGTCAACGCCCACTGCGCCGACGCGCTGATCTGCGTCTCCAACTGCGACAAGATCACACCGGGCATGCTGCTCGCCGCCTTCAGGCTGAACATCCCGACCGTCTTCGTCTCGGGCGGGCCGATGGAGGCGGGCAAGACGCCGTCCCGCAAGCTCGACCTGATCGACCCGATGATCGCCGCCGCCGACTCCTCGGTCTCCGACGACGAGCTGCTGGAGATGGAGGAGAACGCCTGCCCGACCTGCGGCTCGTGCTCCGGCATGTTCACCGCCAACTCGATGAACTGCCTGGCCGAGGCGATCGGCCTGGCGCTGCCGGGCAACGGCACGATCCTGGCCACGCACAAGGCCCGCAAGCAGCTCTTCGAGGACGCCGGCCGCCAGCTCGTCGAGATCACCCGCCGCTACTACGAGGACGGCGACGAGTCGGTGCTGCCGCGCTCGATCGCCACCAGCGAGGCGTTCGAGAACGCGATGACGCTCGACGTGGCGATGGGCGGCTCGACCAACACGATCCTGCACATCCTGGCCGCCGCCCGCGAGGCACAGGTCGACTTCGGCCTCAAGGAGATCAACGAGATCTCGCTGCGGGTGCCGTGCCTGTGCAAGGTGGCCCCGGCGACGAACAAGTACCACGTCGAGGACGTCCACCGCGCGGGCGGCATCCCCGCCATCCTGGGCGAGCTGGACCGCGCCGGGCTGCTGCACCGCGACGTCCCCACGGTCAACGGCGGCACCCTCGGCGACATGCTCGCCGCCTGGGACCCGCGCTCGCCCTCCGTCCTGCCGGAGGCCGTCGAGCTGTGGCACGCCGCGCCGGGCAACGTCCGCACGGTGAAGGCGTACTCGCAGGACAACCGCTGGGACTCCCTCGACCTCGACCGCGCCGACGGGTGCGTGCGCGACCTGGAGCACGCCTACACCGCCGACGGCGGGCTGGCAGTGCTGTACGGCAACATCTCCCGCGACGGCGCCGTGGTGAAGACGGCCGGAGTCGACGAGTCGATCTGGCGGTTCAGCGGGCCCGCGGTGGTGTTCGAGTCGCAGGAGCAGGCCGTGGAGGGCATCCTCGGCGGGCGGGTCAAGGAGGGCGACGTGGTCGTCATCCGGTACGAGGGCCCCAAGGGCGGCCCCGGCATGCAGGAGATGCTGTACCCGACGTCGTTCCTCAAGGGCAAGGGCCTGGGCAAGGCGTGCGCGCTGGTGACCGACGGCCGATTCTCGGGTGGCACGTCCGGGCTGTCGATCGGCCACGCCTCGCCCGAGGCGGCCGAGGGCGGCACGATCGCGCTGGTCGAGGACGGCGACATCATCGCGATCGACATCCCGCACCGGTCGATGGAGCTGCGGGTGCCGGAGACCGAGCTGGCAGCCCGCCGGGAGCGGCTGCTGGCCGACCTGGGCGGTTACCGGCCGCGCGACCGCAACCGCCAGGTCAGCGCCGCGCTTCAGGCGTACGCGGCGATGACCACGTCGGCTTCGACGGGCGCCTCCCGCGACCTGTCGCAGCTGTCCAGGTAGCGGCTTCGGGGGCGCCCACCGGCGCCCCCGTCATCGGCGATTCGAGCGCTCAGGAGCACCGCACGGGCGTTCGAACCTTCCGGGTAGGTCACCGTTGCCATAAGGTACGAACAGGGTTGCTTGCCGTACAGGCTTTCGAAAAATGTCGGTGGCGATCTCTATGGTAAGGGTATGGCTACAGTCGTGAAGCCCCACACCCGCCCGCTGACGACCGCCGAGATCGCCGCCCTCGCCCTCTCCCTGGCCCACCTCGGGTCGGGCCCGCAGGCCGTCACCGCCAGGCGCGGCCTGCAGCACGCGTTCGAACACCTCGAACTCGACGACGACGTCATCGCCACCACCCTCACGACACTCACCGACCCGCTGCCCGTCGAGGTGGCGTCCCGAGCCCGGCTGATCGCCGACGCCATCACCAGCCGGATGATGATCCGCCTCCACTACCGCGACGCCGCCGGCAACGTCACGGCGCGCGACGTCGAGCCGGTGACCTGCCTGGTCCACCGCGAGTACTGGTACCTGGTGGGCGTGTGCCGCATGCGCAGGGCCATCAGGGCGTTCAGGTTCGACCGGGTGCTGGCCGTCGAACCGACCCTGGTCCCGTCCAGGCCGCATCTGGCCGACCGGTTCCTGCCGTTCCAGCGGCGCAAGCGCGCCAGGGCCGCGTAGATCTGGTCGGAGCTTGACCCGTTCGTCCCCCGAGCGTTGGGGCGGCGGCTGGCAGGCTCCCGCACATGCGCGTCCGGGAGATCTCGCTCATCGCCGCCCTGCTGGTCACCGTGCCCGCGCCGCCCGCGCGGGCGGCGGTGGAGCGGGAGGCCGCCGGGCCGCCGCCCGACGCTGAGCGGCGGCTCGACCGGTCGCTGACGCGCTATCTGCACCGGCGTCCCGGACGGGCGGCGGTGGCGGTGCTCGACAGGACCACGTCCACCGGCTACGCCTACCGGGAGCGGGTCCCGTTCCTGCTGGCCAGCGTCGCCAAGGTCGACATCCTGCTCGCGCTGCTGCTCAGGGCGCAGCGCGAGCACCGGCGGCTGAGCGACGACGAGCGCAAGCTGGCCGCACGCATGATCCGGTTCAGCGACAACGACTGCGCGCACGAGCTCTACCTGGCGATCGGCGGCCGCGCGGGGCTGGCCAGGGAACTGCGCAGGCTCGGTGTCCGTAACATCGTGCCGGGGCCGGGTCTGTACTGGGGCGCGACCCGCAGCAGGCCGTCGGACCAGGTGAAGGTGCTCGACAGGCTCACGGCCGCGACAGGCCCGGTGAGCGCCGCCAACCGCCGCTACGCGCTGCGCCTGATGTCGTCGGTGACCAGACGGCAGGCGTGGGGCGTGAGCGCGGCGGCCGACGGCGGTTGGGCACTCAAGAACGGCTGGCTGCCCGCCCGCGTGCACGGCGGGCTGTGGACCGTCAACAGCGTGGGGCTGCTCGTCGCGGACGGCCACGAACTACTGGTCGCCGTGCTGTCAGAGCGCAGCCCGACCCGGAAGGCGGGCATCGCGACGGTCGAGCGGGTGGCCCGCCTGACAGTGCGGGCGATCACCCGCCCACCTGCCTGGCGGCACGAAGCGCCCCCTCACCGCCCCGACGGACACGCCCGGCGTGCCGAAGGCTAGCCGCAGCACCCGCCGCCGCAGCACCCCCCACCGCCACCGCCGCCGCGAGGGGCGGCGGCACCGCCGGTCATCGCGACCGTGGAGAGCAGCTTGACCGTGTCGTCGTGGCCCTCGGGGCAGGTGGCCGGGTCGTCGGAGGCGGCCATGGGACGCGACACCTCGAACGTGGAGCCGCAGGCGCGGCAGCGGAAGTCGTAACGCGGCATGACCTCAGGTTAGCGGCCGATAGCTCACGTGGGCATAGTCGGAGACGGGCTCGTACCCGATCGACTGGTAGATGGAGTTGCTCGTCGGGTTGGCCAGATCCGTGAACAGCACCACCTGCTTGCAGCGCTCTTCCAGGGCGGTGCGGCTGACGAAGGCCGACACCGCGGCCCCGTAGCCGCGCCTGCGCCGGGCGGGCGGCGTGTAGACGGGGCCGATCCGGCACACGCCGCCGGACTCGGGTGACAGCGCGGCGAACGCCACGGGCACGCCCTCGTCCTCCCAGAGGAACAGCTCGCGGGCGGTCAGGCGGTGCTCGACCCGCTGAGCCACGTCCTCGGAGTCGCTCATGCCCACCTCGGCGCCGAACGCCTGATACCAGCTCACCAGCAGCGGGAAGTCGCCCGCCACCGCCGGCCGGCCGCGGCCGGGCACGTCGGGGGTGGTCAGCGTGCCCAGCCGGTAGAGGCGTTCCGACACGACGTCGGCGGGCCTGCCGAGCGCGGCCGTGACCGCGTCGGTCAGTTCCAGCGGCCCCATCACCTCGGGGATCTCGCCGCGCAGCGCCTCCACGAGCGGGACGATCGCCTCCATCGGCATGCGGGCCAGCCCGACCGGCTTCGGGGGCGTGCGGAACGCCGCTCCGCGCACCTCCCCGCCGACGGTCCACCAGCCGAAGTAGGCGTCCTTCGCGGGCATGCCCGCGCGGATGCCGGCCAGGACGCTCAGGGGGATGGTGTTGCCCTCGGGGTCGGAGAGCAGGAAGGGTTCCGCCGCCGCGGCGTACTCCTCGGCGTCAGCGGTGAAGGTCCACATGACGGAAGCTTGGCAGCACCCGGCGGACGAGCACAAAGAGATATCGGGCCCGGGAGAGGATCCCGGGCCCGATCGGTCAGGCGGCGGCTTCCAGGTAGGGCGCCCATTGGGGGTCTCCGACGAGTGACGCGCCGATGAGCCTCCAGTGGGCGCCCCGTGGCACCGCGGGGGCGACGCGTAGTGTCCACCCCAGCTCGTCCAGGAACTTGTCCGCCTTCCTGTGGTTGCACGGCGTGCACGAGGCGACGCAGTTCTCCCAGGTGTGAGCGCCACCCCGCGACCGAGGGATGACATGGTCGATGGTCTCGGCCCGCTGGCCGCAGTAGGCGCAGCGGTAGTCGTCGCGCCGCATGAGAGCGGCCCTGGTCAGGGGGATACGCGACCGGTAGGGGATGCGGACATATCTTCTCAGCCGGATCACCGAGGGGACGTCGAGCGTACGGGTGGCGGAGCGCAGGACCGCGCCCCGGCCGTCGCGGTGCACGACGTCGGCCTTCTCCCGCAGCACCAGCACGATGGCACGGTGCATGGACAGAGTGGTGAGTGGCTCGTAGGTGGCATTCAGCAGCAGGACCTGGCGCATCATCGGGCTTCTCCCCGCTGAGCGCGTATCAAAGGGGACATGCCGCGGCATGTCCCGGCTGTCGGCCCCTCCTGGGGCACTGTCGCTTCCGTCACGTGGACCTCCGCCGGACGGCCCAGCGGATGGTCACCACGGCGCCGTCCTGTCACCCAAGTCTGGCGTTAAAAGCGTGGTCCCCGCCACCCCATAACCTCCAGCCGGAATGACCAGAGGGACGCACGATACGTTTTATGCCCACATCACCTGGTCTTTACGCCCGTCCACCGGCATCCAGGTTGTCGTAGGGTTCGAGGCATGACGCGAGAGCCATACCCCGTCGCCCCCCGCGGCGAAACCGTCGACGTCCTGCACGAGACCCCCGTGCCCGATCCGTACCGCTGGCTGGAGGACTCCGACAGCACGGAGACCGCGGAGTGGCTGCTCGCCCAGGCCCAACGGTTCAAGCAGGAGAGCGAGCCGCAGCGGTTCAAGGAGCGCATCGCCGAGCTGCTCAGGTCGGGCTCGGTCGGCGTGCCCGCCTGGCGGGGCGGGCGGTACTTCTTCAGCCGTCGCACCCCCGACCAGGAGCACGCCGTCTACTACGTGGTCGAACCCGACGGCACCGAGCGGGCCCTGATCGACCCGATGGAGATCGACCCGTCGGGCCTGACCACGCTCGACGCCGTCCAGCCCGACAAGGAGGGCCGCCTGCTCGCCTACCAGATCTCGGTGGGAGGCGACGAGGAGTCGGTCCTGTACGTCATGGACGTCGCGACGGGCACCCGCGTCGAGGGTCCGATCGACCGCTGCCGCTACTCCCCCATCGCGTGGCTGCCCGGCGGCGAGGCGTTCTACTACGTGCGCAGGCTGCCGAGCACCGAAGTGCCGGAGAACGAGAGGCAGTTCCACCGCCGCGTCTACCTGCACCGGGTCGGCACGTCCACCGAGGACGACGTGATGATCTTCGGTGACGGCATGAAGATGACCAACTACTACGGCGTCTCGGTCTCCCGCTCCGGCCGCTGGCTGCAGGTGTCGGCCAGCGAGGGCACCGCCCCCCGCAACGACCTGTGGATCGCCGACCTCAGCGTCACCCCCATCGACGGGCCGGACCTGAAGCCGGTCCAGGAGGGCGTCGACGCCCAGACGGGGCTGCTGTTCGGCCGCGACGGGCGGCTCTACGTCCACACCGACCGCGACGCCTCGCGGGCCAGGATCTGCGTCACCGACCCGTCCGAGCCCGGCTACGAGTCCTGGCGGGACCTGATCCCGCAGGACCCCGAGGCGGTGCTGTCGGACTTCGCGATCCTCGACGACCTGGAACGCCCGGTCATGCTGGTGGGCTGGACCAGGCACGCGATCAGCGAGGTCACCGTCCACGACCTGGAGACGGGCGAGCGCATCGGCGAGGTGCCGACGCCCGGCCTGGGCACGATCGGCGGCATCTCCGAGCGTCCTGAGGGCGGCTACGAGGCGTGGTTCGGATACACCGACAACACCACGCCGCCGACCATCCAGCGCTACGACGCCCGCACCGGCGAGACCACGCTCTGGGCCACCTCGCCGGGCGCGGTCAAGGTGCCGCCCGTGCGCACCGAGCAGGTGGTCTACCAGTCGAAGGACGGCACCGACGTCCGCATGCTGATCATCTCGCCGGTCGACGGCAGCGGCCCCAGGCCCACCATCCTGTACGGGTACGGCGGCTTCGGCATCTCCATGACCCCGGGTTACTCCGCCTCGGTGCTGGCGTGGGTCGAGGCGGGCGGCGTCTACGCGATCGCGAACCTGCGCGGCGGCGGCGAGGAGGGCGAGGACTGGCACCGCGCGGGCATGCTCGCCAGCAAGCAGAACGTCTTCGACGACTTCCACGCCGCGGCCGAACACCTGATCGCCACCGGCGTCACCACGGCCGGGCAGCTCGGGATCTCGGGCGGGTCCAACGGCGGGCTGCTGGTGGGGGCCGCGCTGACACAGCGTCCCGAGCTGTACGCCGCCGTCGTGTGCTCGGCGCCGCTGCTCGACATGATCCGGTACGAGCAGTTCGGGCTGGGCGCGACGTGGAACGTCGAGTACGGCTCCGCCGCCGATCCCGAGCAGTTCGGCTGGCTGATGGGGTACTCGCCGTACCACTACGTCGAGCAGGGCGTGTCGTACCCGGCGACGCTGTTCACGGTCTTCCAGTCCGACACGCGGGTGCACCCGTTGCACGCGTGGAAGATGTGCGCGGCCCTCCAGCACGCGTCGGCCGGGGAGCGGCCGATCCTGCTGCGCAACGAGACCGAGGTGGGTCACGGGGCGCGGTCGGTGAGCCGGTCGGTGGACCTCGCAGCCGACACGCTCACGTTCCTGGCCCGGCACACCGGCCTATAGTCGGGGCATGAGCACGCCAGGGCCAAGGCGGCGGGGGCCGACGCACGGCGACCCGGTGCCGGCGGCCCGGCTCCGGCGTCAGCGAGGGAAGACGACGGTCTTGTGGCCGTCGAGCAGGACGCGCTGCTCGGCGTGCCACCTGACCGCCCTGGCCAGGGCGACGCGCTCCACGTCACGGCCGATCGCGGCGAGGTCTTCGGGAGAGTGGCTGTGGTTGACGCGGGCCACCTCCTGCTCGATGATCGGCCCCTCGTCGAGGTCGGGCGTCACGTAGTGGGCGGTGGCGCCGATGAGCTTGACGCCCCGGTCGTGGGCCTGGTGGTACGGCTTGGCGCCCTTGAAGGACGGCAGGAACGAGTGGTGGATGTTGATGGCCCGCCCCGCCAGCTTCGCGCACAGCCCCTCCGAGAGGACCTGCATGTAGCGGGCCAGCACTACCAGGTCGACCTGGTAGTGCTCGACGAGCGCCAGCACCTCCGCCTCCTGCCTGGGCTTGGTGTCGGGGGTGATCGGCAGGTGGTGGTAGTCGACGCCGTACGACTGCGTGAGCGGCCGCAGGTCGGGATGGTTGGACGCGACCGCGACGATCTCGATGTCGAGGCCGCCTGAGCGGACCCGGTAGAGCAGGTCGTTCAGGCAGTGGTCGAACTTGCTGACCATGATGAGCACCCGGGGCTTGGTGGCCACGTTCCGGAGCTTGAACTCCATGCCGAAGTCGGGCGCCAGAGCGGCGAAGGCGGCGCCGAGCTCGTCCTCGCCGACGACGGCGGAGAACTGCACGCGCATGAAGAATCGCTGGCCGATCCGGTCGCCGAACTGCTGGCTCTCGATGATGTTGCAGCCGCGTCCGGCCAGCAGCCCGGAGACGGCGGCCACCACACCCGGCCGGTCGGGGCAGGACAGGGTCAGGACGTACTCGGCGGGACTGCTCATGCCTTCACTCTCGCGGACGTGAATCGTTGGTGCCTTGAGGCCGATCTGTGCAGGTTACCGGCTGTCTCGCTCGTCCGCCGCCCGGAACGCGACCTTCCGCGCCCCCCGCTCAGGAGGCCCGCGAGGGACCCCGGTTACAGGCCCAGGGCCGGGGCGAGGGTTTTGAGCTGGGCCAGGGCGTCGTCGAGGTCGGGGAGCGGCGACAGGGGCTGGATGGCCACATGGTCGGCGCCGGCGGCGAGATGGTCGCGGACCCGCCCGGCTACGGCCTCGGCGTCGCCCCAGGCCACGATCGCGTCGACGAGGCGGTCGCTGCCGCCGTCGGCGAAGTCGTCGTCGGTGAAGCCGAGATCGCGCAGGTTGTTGAGGTAGTTGGGCAGCACCAAGTAGTACGACATGTACGTGCGGGCGATCTCGCGGGCCCTGGCGGGATCGGTCTCGACGACCACGGCCTGCTCCGGCACCAGGAGCCGGTCGGGGCCGAGGATCTGCCTGGCCAGCGCGGTGTGCTCGGGCGGGACGAAGTAGGTGTGCGCACCCTCGGCCCGGTCGCGTGAAAGCTCCAGCATCTTCGGCTTGAGCGCCGCCAGCAACCTGGGGGCGTCGCCCTGAGGCACCTCCGGCTTGGCCGCGTCGATGCCGTCGAGGTAGGCGCGCATCGCCGCCAGCGGCTTGATGTAGGTGTGGCCGCGGCCGCTGACCAGCGGGCTGTGGCTGACCCCGAGGCCGAGCAGGAACCGCCCCGGGAAGGCCTCGGCCAGGGTCGCCCAGGCCGCCGCCGTCGCGGTGGCGTCGCGGCCCCAGATGCTGGCGATGCCGATGCCCACGGCGGCGCGCTCGGTGGCGGCGAGCAGCAGCGCGGCGTTGACGAACGGCTCCTTGCTGCCCGGCGCCTCGTTCCCCCACAGCGCCCCGTAACCCAGCTCCTCGATCTCCGCAGCGGCGCGGCGAACCTGCTGCACGGGGGCCTTGCTGAGCAGGGGGTGCCAGACCCCGACGTGACCGGTGTCCATGACGGTTCCTCCCGACTAAGATGTTCGATCGAGATGGAACAGTACACCGATGTTCGACCGCCGTCGAACAGAACACGCGCCCTGAGTCACACGTCCCCCGTGGAGGTGTCGCTACAGGCGGCCCTCGACGCGCTCGCCGACCCCGTCCGCCGCGGCATCGTGCGTGAGTTGGCGGGCTCCCCCGACTGGTCACGTCCCTGCGGCACGTTCACCCACCTGCCGGTGGCCAAGTCCACGCTCAGCCACCACTTCACGGTCCTGCGCAACGTCGGCCTCCTGGAGCAGCGCGACGAGGGCACCCGCCGCCTCAACCGCCTCCGCCGCCAGGAGTTCGACAGCCGCTTCCCCGGCCTGCTCTCGCTGGTGCTGGAGGAGGCACCCTGAGCGGGCGTCGCCAGGCGCGAGGAGGCGACCTCTCCACGCATTGCCGGACACGCTCCCCGCACCGCCGGCAGCACGACTCGGCGAATGACACCACCCCGCCGTAGGGGGCTGCCTGCCCGGGTACAACGCGGACGCAGAGCTCGTCCACGACGCAGCAGTAGTACACAACATGTACTACTCGGCGCGTAGTAAAATGCGGCGCATGCAAGTCAACGACGCCCAGACGCTGGTGCTGTGCGTGCTGGCCGACGGGCCGATGCACGGCTACGCCATCAACACGGCGATCGAGGAGCTGACCGGAGAGCGCCTGGGGCCGGGAAGCCTGTACGGAGCTCTGACCCGCCTGGAGGCGAAGGAGCTGATCGAGTCCCTCGGCGAGAAGGGCCGCCAGCGCCCGGTCCGGCTGACTCCCCGTGGCCGCGAGGTGCTGGAACAGGAGCTACGCGCCATGGCCCGCGTCGCGGCCACCGGGTTGCGGAGTCTCGGGGTGAACCCCGCGTGAACGCCGCCCAGTGGCTGGTCAGGCTGTATCCGGGCGCCATCAGGGAGCGGTGGGGCGCGGATCTGGAGCTCGAGGTCCAGGCCGCCGGCTGGCGGACGTGGCCCGGCCTGGCCGTGAGCGTCGCCGGCCTGTGGTTGCACCCCGCGATCTGGCCCGCCGAC
>NZ_JBEXUP010000178.1:0-15965 GCF_040614375.1 Nonomuraea sp. NPDC005983 | reverse complement strand
CAAGCGCGAGCGCATCTACCAGGGCACCATCGACGTCGCCTCGATCAGGATCTGGCTCCGTGATCCGGTTCAATGATCCACGGGACACTCCCTAGTAGGGCCTGGTCGGCTCCGGACGCGGCGGCGTGTCGGCCTCTTGAAGAGGAGCCGGAAGAGATGTGAGCGCCAGGCGGGGTCGATGAGATCCGATCGTCACCCCACCTGAGGGCCTGTCGCCAGACACCTCGCCGACCTGCCCCTCACCTAACCAGGCCCTACTAGCCGCTCTGGCGTAGAGCCTGATCATGTCTCGTGAACGGCCTGTCGCCGCTGAGGGCCGGCCCGAGACTGATGCCCGCGTCCCATGGTGACGGATCACCATGGGACGCGGGCACGGCTCACCGTCGCCTGGCCGGGGCGCTGCCCTTGTCGCAGGTGGTGTCGCCGTCGGGCAGGACGCCGTCCACCAGATACCGGTTGACGGTGGTGTCGACGCAGGCGTTGCCCGCCGCGAGGTAGGCGCCGTGGCGGAAGGCGCCGCGCAGGGTGATCATGCGGGAGCCGGTCAGTGCCCGGTGCATGGCCCGATGGCCGGGGTAGGGGGTGACGGGGTCGCCGTCGGCGCCGACGATCAGCATCGGGGCGTCGTTGCCGATCGTGGTGGGCGCCTCCACCGGTGTGGTCGGCCAGAAGGCGCAAGGACTGATGTTGCGGGTCATCGGCCCGAACAGCGGTTCGTCGGCGCGGTGGGCCTGGATGTCGCGGAAGTAGGTCTCCAGGTCGCGGGAGACGGCCCGGTCGGCGCAGAGGATCGGGGTCCCCGCCCGGTCCTCGGCCGCCCCCGAGCCGGTGAGCAGGCCGTCGAGGGTCTCCTTCAGCGACGCCGGGACGGTGACCGCGTCGCCGCGAGCGGCGTCGGCCAGCACCTGCACCTCTGCGGCGAAGCCGGCGTACGCCTCCGCGCTGTCGTCGTAGAGGCGGATGAACAGCAGGTAGGGGACGTGGTGGGCGTCGATCCGGTACTCGCCGACCCGCAGCGGCCGCCGGGTGGCGGCCTGGTTGACGCGCTCCACGGTGGCCAGGACCTCGGCCTCGGTGGCGCCCAGGCCGTACTCGGCGTCGTGAGCGGCGGCCCATGAGGACCAGTGCTTCAGCGCGGCGGTGATCGCCGGGCCGTTCCCGGACAGCAGATCGGGGCCGTAGACGTCCGGGTCGACCGCGCTGTCCAGCACGACCCGGTCGGCCCGGGCGCCGAACATCTGCGTGTAGACGGCGCCCAGGTAGGTGCCGTAGGAGTAGCCGAGGTAGGACAGTTTGGGCTCGCCGAGGGCGGCGCGGATGACGTCCATGTCGCGGGCGGTGTTGCGGGTGGTGGCGTACGGCAGCAGGTCACGGTTGCCCCGGACGCACCCGGCCGCCAGCTCCTTCATGAGGGCCACGCTCTCGTTGAAGGTGCGGCGGGTCGGGCCGGCCGACCGGGTGAAGGTGTCGGTCGTCCACCGGCAGTGGATCGGCGTGCTGCGGCCGACGAAGCGCGGATCCATCCCGATCAGGTCGTAGCGGGCCGCGACGGCGGGCATGAACTTGCCGAGGAGTGCCCGTTGCAGCCCGCGCCCGCCCGGACCGCCGGGATTGATCAGCAGGACGCCCCGGCGCTTGGCGGGGTCGGTTGCCTTGATGCGTGAGATCGCCACCGAGATGGTCCGTCCCTGGGGCCTGCGGTGGTCCAGCGGGACGGTGACCTCGGCGCACTGGGCGCCCGCCGCGTCCAGTTCCTCGCCGGTCCCGTCGTTCGGTCCGGTCTTACAGCCGTGCCAGTTGAGCGTCTGGTGGTGAAACCGGGCCGGCCCGTCGGTCCCGGCGTCACCCGTGACGCCTGCCGACGCCTGGCCGGCGACCGCCATCCCCGCCATCAGAGTCGCGCTCGTGGCGACGGCCGCGGCGATCCTTCGTGCACGCACAGAAAGCTCCCTTGTCGGATGATGTCGTCACCGACGCTAGGGTTCCGCGCGGTTGATCCTGATCGGCCAGATGGTCGACCGGGATCGACCGTATGGACATTCCCTCGTCTATCTCCGGCCGGAGGCGTTCGTCGGGTCACCCGCCGCGCACCGGCGCCGATCCGCTCGATGCCACCGCTCGCCGTACCGGAGGACTTGCGGGCGCGACTGGCCGCGGTCGAGGAACGACTGCAGCGCCTGGCCATAACGCGTGAGACTCTGACAGAGTTCACCGGCGAGCACCTCAGCGACGCTGCCATGCCTGAAGACGACGACGCGGGCGCCGAGGAGAAATCGTCCGAGGTGGCTCGCCTCGATCCCGCAGAGGAGCCGTCACCGCTACCGCCGTTGCGGAGGTTCCGGCAGCAGGTGGTGGCGTTGCCGGCCACGGCCGATGAGCCGATGCGAACGCGGGAGATCGTGGCGTTCAGCGTCTCGGCTTCTACGCGGCGGGTGCTCCTGCATCCAGATGTCAGTAGGTGAGGATGACGCAGCCACTCTGGCCTGGGAGGCCGGGCTTGCGCTCGGGGCCGTTGCCGCCGTAGCCGCCTACGCCGGTCCCTAGGGGGCAGGCGCTGTGGACCCCGGATCCGGGCATGCCTGGAATGCCTCCTTCACGGGTCCCGGTGGGGTTGCCGTTGGCGCCCTTCTGGCCGAAGTGGAGGCTGGGGTCGATGCCGGCGCACCAGGTCTGGGCGTAGCCGCCTGCGCCGCCCTCGCTGTAGGCGTCGTGGGGGCGGGCACGGTGGCCGCCCTCGGCGCTGGCGCCGCCGGCGTTGGGGTAGCTGATGGTGGAGTTTCCGCCGTCGCGGGAGTCGCGACCGCCTACGCCGCCCGTGCCGCCCGCGCCTCCAGTGCCGACGGTGATGGTGAGCGTGTCGCCGGGGCGTACGGGCAGGGTGCAGGTCGACGTGGCGCCACCGCCCCCACCACCGCCCCCGAACGCAGGGGCGCCTGGCGCGGTTGAATTGCTGGTGTCGCCGCCGCCTCCGGCTCCGGTCAGCACCACCTTGATCTCGGGCACGCCGCTCGGCACGGTGAAGGTGTACTGGCCGGGTGTGGTGTAGGGCTTTGTGGTTGCGGCGTACGCGGGTGCGGTCGTGATCGCCGTCACCAGGGCGCAGCCAACGGCCGCCGTTGCGATCCCTCGCAGGGGCCGAGAGTCGGTAAGGGTGGCGGCTACTCGCATGCGATCTCCGTGATGGGCTTCGAGGGAGGCCGGATGCCTGCCCGCCACCATGATCCGCCACGTAAAGCGTTGGCAAGATTGCGCTTCCGGTTTGTTGCAGTTCGAGTGTGTCGTCCTCTCCCGGGCCGCGTGATGTCGTGCGCTCTGGCGTCACAGGGCGGCAGCGCTCGTGCTCAGACCCTCACTCATGTCCATCGCCCTGGTCCCGCCCGCGCTGTTCGCCGTAGCCGGGTTGGCGAGGTGGTGAACACCGAGCCGCACAAGTGCGGCCGGATCGACTGGGTACCAGTGGGGACCTTCGAGCAATGGGCGCACGAACAGCTACGAGCCTTCTGATCGAGAACCACTGGAGCGGCCTGCTGCGCACCGCCATCTCGATCCGGGAGAACAAGTTGTCGTCGGTGACGCCGGATCGTCTGGGCTACAGGGGTCAAGCCGATCATCGCCCGCCGGGCGTCTCCGCTCCTGAACGTGTCCACAGCGGCATGTGCTGAGGTGGGGGTCTGGCAGGGGATCGGTTGTCATCGCTCGGGTCGCAGGAATTCGCGGGCCCCGCGGAGTCGCGTGTTCAGCTGCTCCTGTGTGCGTGTGCCGTCCAAGCGAACGTCCAGTGCTCCGGCCGTACCCGTCTGTGCGCGGCGGCTGCGGGGGAGGGTACTCGGGTCGTACCCGTCGCGGCGAGCGATCAGCATGCCGAGCTCATGCCGGCTGACTGCGTCAACGCCCGCGAGGTGAACGATTCCGGCGTGGTCGCTGACTGCTATTTCCAGAAGGGCGGCCGCGAGGTCCCCGGCGTACACCGGACAGCGGATGTCGTCAGTGAACAGCCCCCCTCCCCGCTGCTTCGTAGCCAGCGCATGGACGAACTTCTCGTGCTTGGAGTCACCGTCACCGATGATCAGGGACGTCCGAGCTATAGCGGCCGACGGGTCCAGTGCCCGGATCGCCGTCTCGGCCGCTGCCTTGGCGGCGCCGTAGGGTGTTATCGGATCTGGTAGGCAGTCCTCGTCGTAGCAGACGCTCGCGCCGGAGAAGATAGCGTCGCTGGAGACATGCACCAGCCGGCAACCACGCGCGCGGGCGGCGGTCGCGACGCGCGCAGCTCCGTCAGCGGTCGTCGCCCAGTCAGATCCTCCGGATGACGCATTGATCACGATAGAGGGCCGAGTGGCGTCGATGGCCGCGGCGATCTGATCAGAAATCCGGAGGTCGACCGGCAGCCACCGGACTCCGGCACTGCCTGATGGGCGGGTGGTGTAGGTGGCCGCGACGGTCTGCCCGGCAGCGTGAGCGAGCCGGACCAGTCGACTGCCCAGGTGGCCGCTGCCGCCCACGATCAAGATGCTCATGAGGCGTCACAATAGAGAAGAACATTGATCTGCAACCGATGTGTCACCCCCTGTGAGCTGCGGAGATCCCCCACCGGAACACCCGCCAGCCGGAGCGGACACCCACCTCGGTCGGCGCCTCATGCTGATGGTCGTTGTGTGCTCGGCCTGCGCGCCAGAACGGCGGACACTGGGCTGTAGTGGCCGACCAACGCCGCAAGCTGCGGGTCGATGGAGCCCAGCACCTTCAAGATCGTTTCATGGTCGGCGTCGAGGTGCCGGTGGTGGATGGGGCTTAGGTGTCCGTCGTCGGTGAGCACGGGCACGACGCCTACGCGTTGAAGGAGTCCTCCCAAGCGGAAGCGGACTTCGTCGCCTGGGCGGGCGCGCGAGCGTGGAACACCGGCGGCTGGCCCCAGCCGCCAAGCTGGGAAACACGTGCGCGACCCGAACCTCGTGATGGGCAGGTTGGACTTCCGCGCGTTGAAGGCAGCCAACTTGGTCTGATCGTCACAGGCCGGGGCCGGGCACGGTTCGCTCGAGCTCCACGAGGACGACCGGAGGGCCCTCGCCGAAGTCGTGGTTGTGTCGCCTGCCGGTCTCGCCGAAGCCGTTCTTGGCATAGAAACGGCGCGCCTGGGCTGAATCCCGAAGCGTCCACAGATGCACGCGGTCATGGCCGACCTCCCGCAGCCGGTCCAAGATGGCGGCCAGCAAGGCCGCCGCGAGGCCGCTGCCCCAGACGTCTGGGTGGGCGAAGAAGGTGTGGATCTCCGCGAGGCCGGGGCGGGAAGAGGAGCTCCCGAAGCGGGCGAAGGCGCCTGGACGATCGTCCAGGAGCGCGAGCAGAATTGTGTCCTTGCCCTCGGCCAGGATGGCGTCCCACTTGGTGCGCCGCTCCTGGATACCGGCGGCAGCGACCTTCGGCGTGCACAACGGGCCGTGCGAGATGCCCCAGGAGATTGCGTGGATCTCGCCGAGGACGTCCCCGTCGCCGGGCCCCGCCTCGCGGATCGTGATCATGCCCTGCATGGAGGAGACTCTACGCGGTGGCGTCGAGGGATGAGCCTCGCGGTTTCGCACCTCGCCCCCTGCCGGTGATTCCTCTCGTGGCGGACTGCTCTTGGTGGGGCCGCTGCCTGTGCGGGCGTGGCCGCCGGCCCAGTCGGTCGGCTACTGGTCATCGATGCCCGGGCAGAATGCGGCCGTCTTGGCGGGTGAGGATGATGCTGGCCCCGATCCTGGCACCAAGATGATGGTCTCCGTCCTGGCGGCCGTGCTGGAGTTTCAGCGCGACATGATCAGCGAGAACACCTGCGAGGGCGCCGCCGCCGCGGCCGCGGCTACTCGGTGCGCATCGTGGCCCCGCTTGCGCTCCACCGCGCCGCGCTGGAACAGAGCGCTGCGCTCGCCGATGCCGGCCCGGCCGAGCGCAAGACGCATCGGGTGTCGCCGCCCGCGTCACAGGCGCCCAGACCACCCAACCATGATCAGCTTCGCCGACAACCCCCAGTTCCACTGATCCTCGAGCGGGCGCAGCAGAGATTTCCGCGGATGAATTCGGTTGCGGTGGGGCTGGTGGGCTTGGTGGGGTTACTGCATGGACGGTGCCACTGAGCAGGTACAACGGGTGAGAACTGGAAGAGCGGCCCCATGGCATAGGCTGCCGGTGCTCGGGGCTCTGATGCTGGCGGCCCTCACTTTCAACACCGCGGAGAACCTGCCGGTCGGCCTCCTGGAGCTCATCTCCGAAGACCTCAGGGTGTCCCTGTCAGCGGTCGGTCTCCTGGTCACCGGTTACGGCGTGACGGTGGCCATCGCATCTGTGCCGATTGCCCAGGTCGTGCGGGCCGTACCCCGACGCTATGTGCTCACGGGACTGCTGGCCGCGCTCGTGGTGTCCAGCCTCGTCGCGGCGCTGGCCACTTCCTATTGGCTGCTTCTCGTGGCGCGGCTGCTGACCGCGCTCGCCCAAGCTCTGTTCTGGGCCGTGATGGGGCCGGTCGCGGTGGGCCTGTTCGCGCCCGAGGTCCAGGGGCGTGTGGTCGGGGCGCTGTCCGTCGCTGGTTCGCTTGCTCTCGTGCTTGGTGTTCCCGCTGGGACCTGGCTGGGCCAGCAGAGCAACTGGCAGGTGCCCATCGCCCTGCTGGCGGTTCTGGGGTTTGTCTCTCTGGTGACGATCGCCGTGCTGCTGCCGACTTCGCACCCGGAAGAGGAGCCCGCCGCCTACGCGGCCAGTCCCGACGTGCGGCGGTTCGGGACGGTGCTGGCGGCCGGGGCCTTGTCCGCCGCCGGGGCGTTCACGGGATACACCTACATCGCGACGTTCCTGGGAGACGTGAGCGGGTTCTCCCCGGGCACGGTTAGCGTCCTGTTCGTGGGTTTCGGTGTCGCGTGTCTGGCCGGGGTGAGCATTACTGGGGCGTTTCTGGACCGTTCTCCGCTGTCCGCGCTGGCTACCGCCGTGGCGACGCAGGCGGTGGGCATGCTCGGCCTGTACGCGTTCGGCGCTCATCAGGTGGCGGCGGTGGTGTTTCTGATGCTGATGGGCGGTGCGCTCGGGCCGGTGTTCATGACCACGCAGAACGCGATGCTGCACTGCGCACCGGGCCGCACGGACATCGCCCTGGCGGCGAACTCCGGCGCCTACAACGCCGGCATTGCGGCGGGTGCCGCGCTTGGGGCACTGGTCCTGCCGCTCGCCGAGGTTCGGGGCACCTTCCTCGCTGGCGGGCTGCTGACCGTCGGGTCCTGCGCAGCCCTCCTCGGCGGCCAGCTGCTACGTGGGCACCGTCATACAGAACGCTCAACACGCCGATGAGGAACGCCGACTCGTAGCCGCCGGTAGCTCGCCCGATCCCGGACCGTCCACAACGGCCGCTGGCCCGAACTATTCGCTGAGGTCACCTCAATGTTCGCGCGGCGCCGGGGTGTTGGTGAACACGGCGATGTCGCGGTCAAAACAGACGATGACGTCTCCGTCTGCACTGATTGCCACCTCTGTTACGGGTTTGGGGAAGTGCAAGTCGGGTCCGACTTGCCTGCGAGTGGTGAGTTTCCACACGCGTACCGTCTGATAGCTGGTGGTCACAGCGATCGGTTGACCGTCCACTGTGGCGGCGGCAACCGCTCCCGTGGCTTTGGTGGGAAGTTGGCCGAGGGCGTTGCCCGTGGCCAGGTCCCACATCGTCACGGGGTCTGAGCTGTTGCGGCTGGCGACGATCGCGGCCGGCCGATCGCCAATGGTGGTGACGGCGAGGTTGTGCATGGATTCGCCGTGCCGATCGGCGGGAGAGGTCGTGGTCGACCGGTCGGTGGTGAGGTCGAGCACCTTGAGGGTGCCGTCTTGGGTGACGGTCAGGGCGACCGGTCGGCCGTTGAGGGTGGTGGCGCCGACTGCGCCCGTCCAGCGCCGCCGACTGGCGCGGGATGCATCGATCTCCTCGCCTGTGTTCAGGTTCCACATGCGGATCGTTTCGTCATAGCTGCCGATCACGGCAACCGGCTGCCCATCGAGCTCCACTACAGCAGCCATGCAGACAGCGTCGGTATGACCGGTGAACGGCCCGCCTATCTGCGCCCCCAAGCGGAGATTCCATACTCGGACGGCCTTGTCGGAGCTGCCGGTGACCACTGCCGGTTGGCCGCCGACAAGCGCGGTAGCAACTGCGGTAACCATGTCGGTGTGACCAGGGAGCGGATCACCGACCTGCTCGCCGGTAGCCAGATCCCACACCCGGACGGTCTTGTCGTAACTGCCGGTCACGGCGACGGAACGTCCGTCAAGCGCCGTGGTGGCGACGGCAGAGACATAGCCGGTGTGGCGGTTGGGGGACTCATCGACTCGCCGCCCTGACGACAGGTCCCACATCCGTACCGTGCAATCGTCGCTGGCGGAGACGGCCACCGGTCGCCCATCCACCACCGTTGTCGCAATCGCCCGAACCTGATCGGTGTGCCCGATGAGCGGCTTGCCGATTTGCTGGCGTGACTCCAAATCCCAGATCCGTACATTTCCGTCGATGCCGCCAGAAACAGCCACCGGCCGTCCGTCGAGAACCGTGCTCGCAACCGCCTTCACAAAGCCGGTGTCGCCTCTGAGCGGCTCGCCGATCTGCTGGCGTGACCTCAGGTCCCACAAGCGTAAGGTTCCGTCGTCCTTACCGCTGGAAATCGCCACCGGCTGCCCGTCCACCACCGTGGTCACCACCAACTCCACGTGGTACGTGTGGCCCCTCAGCGGTTTGCCGATCCGCCGGCCCGACTTCAGATCCCACAAACGTAAGGTGCGGTCGTGGCCGCCGGAGATGGCCACCGTCCGTCCGTCCACCACCGCGGTCGCAATAGCTGTGACCCAATGGGTGTGGCCCCTGAACGGCTCGCCGATCTGCTCGCCTGACCTCAGATCCCACATGCACACGGTTTTGTCGTGGCCGCCGGAAACCCCCACCGGCCGTCCGTCCACCACCGTGGTCGCGACCGCTTTGACCCAATCGGTGTGACCTCTGAACGGCTCGCCGACTTGCTGACCGGACACCAGATCACACACACGTACGATTCCCTTGTTGCCACCGGCGAAGACCGCTACCGGCCGCCCGTCCAGGACCGTGGTCGCAAGCGACTCCACGTAGTCGTAGTCGGCGCGACTGGTGAACGGTTGACCAATCTGCTGACCTGACGTCAAGTCCCACAGGCGCAGGGTCCGATCGCTACCGCCGGAGACCGCCACCGGCAGCCCGTCCACGACCGCGGTCGCAATCGCCCATACCCGATCGATGTGACCGGTTCGTGGCGCCCCGACCGGCTCGCCGAACGCCAGATCACTCGCTGGCCGACTGGTCCACGCCAAAGTCCACTGGGAATTCTTCGTGAGCGGAATCCGGGCCGCGCTCGATCGAGAAGAAGACATGGCGGGCATGCTAGCCGCCACCTCTGACAAAGATCAGCGGAGGAAGCGCCCACCCTTTATCGCTGTCGGTCAGTGCACAAGCACATCGGGAACATCTTCGCCGAACTCGGCATGTCGCCCTCCGACGGAGGCCACCGCAGAGTGCTGGCCGCGCTCACCTTCCTGGACCACCAGTAATGATGCGTGCCGGTAAACGTCTCAGTACGAGGCCCAGGACAACGAGCGTGATCACGGAGTCCTCAGCCTGCTGGGGGATACACGGTGTCGATGAGGTCGGTCAGGAACGCGTCGAGGTCGTCGAGGCCGTACGCCTTGAGTGTCTCGGGCGGTTGAGCGAGCAGGTACGTCAGCGCACTGTTCACGCACATCGTGACCATCGCGGCGCTCCGCCGGGTCGCCGGCAGGCCGGCCGCCCTGTGCGCCTCCAGGTGCAGCGCCAGGTCGGCGCGGGTGAGCTCAGCCATCGTCTCCTGCACGCGAGGCCGACGCGCGGCCTCGGCATGCAGTTCGATGTAGGCCAGGACCCTGGACCTGTTGGCCGTGAGAGCACGATCGAGCAGCTCGCGCAGCAGCGCGACGAGGTGCCTGCGCCCCTCGATCTTGGCGGCTTCCATCAACCGAAGATCGGCCCAGTAACGCTCAACGCAGCGCTCGGCCGCCCCCTGCAGGAGAGCGTCGCGGCTGGCGAAGTAGTTCTTGGCCGTGCCCTCGGGTAGCCCGGCCTCATGGTCGACCGCTCGATGGGTCAGCCCTCTGCCGCCCTGACGGGCAAGCACCTCGATCGCGGCGTCACGCAGCAAGTCGCGCCGATCCCGGTTCTCCGCCATGGCCCTCATCATCGCAGCTTGTCCGTTCACCACAATAGTGGTACCACAGGTGGGGTAGTCGATGAAGGGAAGCACATGAATCGAACCGCCGCGATCGTGGGAGCCGGGATCGGCGGACTGGCGACCGCCGTCGGCCTACGCAGGATCGGCTGGGAGGTGACCGTGCTCGAACGCTGGCCAAAGATCAATCCCGAAGGCACGGCGCTCGGCATGCGTCCCGACGCGCAGGCCGCCCTCGCGCAGCTCGGCCTGCGAGAGGAGCTGCTCCGCCGTACCGTCCCCTATCGCCAGGCCGTCATCCGTACGCCGCAGGGTGAGCGGATCGCGGACCTCCCACTGGAACGCATCGAACGCAGGGGCGGCGCCCCCGTGCTGATGCTGTCCAGGATCTCCCTGATGAATATGCTGGTCGACGCCTTGGGGGACACAGCGATCAAGACCGGCACGAAGATCACCGACCCGGAAGCCCTGCGCGGGCAGTATGACCTGGTGGTGGGTGCGGATGGGCTACGCAGCACAGTACGCGAGGCCTATTTCGGCGCCACCGTGCGGCCACGTTACTCCGGGATCGTGGCCTGGCGGGGTGTCGCGCGATTCAACCCGCCGTCGTACGGCGAGACCTGGGGGGCCGGCCAGGTGCTCGGCATCACGCCCCAGGAACCGGGGTCAACCAATTGGTACGCTGCGGTGGCGACACCGGAAGGTCATCGGGAGACCCTCGATGAGTTGCGCGCCCGCTTCGCCGGCTGGCACGACCCGATCCCGCGCCTCCTCGCCGAGGCCGACGAGGAGGCCGTGCTTCGGCATGAGATCTACGACCTGTCCCCGCGCCTGAAGTCCTTCATCGTCGGCAACGTGGCGCTAGTGGGTGACGCCGCCCACGCCATGACCCCCTCCCTTGGGCAAGGCGCGTGCCAGGCGCTGCTGGACGCGGCCGCCCTCACCACGTGCCTGGACACCGCCGGCGACGTGAGATCGGCGTTGCGCGCGTACGACGCCCAGCGCAGACGGCCTGCTCAACGTGTCGTGGCCATGTCCCGCCAGATGACGAGGTTGGCCGGCCACCACTGGGAAGGCCCCCGCAACAGCCTCATGCGCCTACTACCCGCCTGACACACAATGCGTGGAGTCGGAAAGACCGCGGTCGAGCCCTGGCCGGCCGCGTCCAAGATCGTGGTGTATGAGATTCGCCCACTCTGCGGCCTTAACTCCTATTTAAGGAGCAATAGCATCATTGCGGTACATGCGCCAGACCGTGATGTCGTAGCCGATGCCCAGGGCGGCGCCGAGTAGCAGCGGCGCGCCGAAGACGGCCAGCGGGCCGTCGAGCAGCAGGGTGGCGGCGATGGGGCTGACGCAGACCGCGACGCTGCGGGCGAGGCTGGTCATGCTGGCCGCGGTCGTCCGGTACGCGGGCGCGACGACGGCGGCGGTGAAGGCCTGCCGCGCCGGCACGTCGATCTTGGAGAAGGCCTGACGGAGCAGCAGCAGGGTGACCGCGCCGCCGAAGGTGGGCGCGAGCGGGAGGCAGGCCAGCAGCACGTTGGCGGCGGCGTGCGGGAGCAGCATGGCCGCCAGCAGGCCCCGGCGGGAGGCCAGCAGGGGCGCGGTCAGCTGGGCGAGGGCGGGCAGCAGGTTCGCGGCGAAGAAGACCAGGCCGAGCTGGGCGGTGGTGGCGCCGTAGTGGTGGGCGAACCACCAGGCCAGGACGGCTTGGACGGCCAGGCCGCCGGAGAAGGCGTCGAGGGCGAACAGTCCGGCCAACCGGCGGACAGGCCACGGCACCCGCCCGCCGCCCCCGGCCTGAGCCGACTCGCGCCCCCCGGCCTGAGCCGACTCACCGGCCCCAGCCTGAGCCGACTCACCGGCCGCGGACGCGTCCTGCCGCGCCGGCGCCTCGGCGTCGGGGGACAGCCGCCAGAACAGCAGCACGGTGCAGGCGGCCAGCAGCGCGTACAGCGCGAAGGCCGCGTCGGCGGCCGACACCCACCGTTGCAGGCCCAGGCCGGCGGCGGCCAGCCCGCCCACCGCTCCGGCGCCGAGAGCGATGACGTTGTACCAGGTGAAGACGCGGGTGTGCCGCGACGGATGGCAGGTCTGGGCGAGGATGGCCTGCTCGACGCCGGAGAACGGGGTGTTGTCGTTGGTGGACGGCGAGATCGTCCCGATGAAGGCGGCGGCGACGAGCCAGGGGTAGGACTCGCTGACCGCGAACACCGCGCCGGCCAGCGCCATGAGGCAGCCGCACGCGATCAGCACCCGGCGGCGCCCCAAGGTGTCGGCGAACAGCCCCAGCACCAGGCTGAACACCACCGAGCCCGCGGACGCCACCGCCAGCAGCAGCCCGGTCTGCCACGGAGCGTCGCCGTCCTGGCTGAGCAACTCGGCCAGCAGCACGCTGGTGCAGCCGTACCCGAACGTCCGTAGCGCCCGCGCCGCCACCACGAGCCGCCCATTGTGCCCTACTTCACCCAGGAATAGGGCGCTGATCTGCAGGTTCGCCATGGGGCATGGTGACGCGGCGGCCTTCCGGCCGCACGGCGAAACGCCGAAGATCTCCGCTGCCGTCCGCGAGGCTGGTGCGCTGCGCCGCGGGCGGGGTCGCCCTGGGCGTACTCCCCCGGCTGCCCCCTGGCTGCTCGACGAGCGCCGCGACGACGACTGGCGGAAGATCCGGTTGACCCTTCAGGATGACGGAATATTAGGTTAGGCTTCCCTAAGTTGCCACTCGGCGTCATGCCTACCTCTGGGGTGCGTCCTTGTCGATCCAGCTCCCGCCCTCCGCCGCCCCGCGTTCCGCCTACCCGGTGGACGTGCTTCCCACGCCACTCCGCCTCCGCCTGCTCGACCTCGCCCGGCGCGAGCAGCCGGTGTCGGCCTACGTGTACGACGCGTCGATCGCGGCCGAGCGCGCCCGCGAGCTGCGCGCGGCCCTGCCTGGCTGGGCGGCCGTCTACTACGCCGTCAAGGCGAACTCCTTCCCCGGGGTCGTCGAGGCTCTCGCCCCGCACGTGGACGGGTTCGAGGTCGCGTCCCTCTCGGAGCTGGAGCTGGCCCTGGATGCCCGCCGGCCGGCCCGGATCGTGGCGGCGGGCCCGGCGAAGTCCGTGCCGGTGCTGACCGCGCTCGTCCGGGCGGAGGCCGAGGCGATCAACGCCGAGAGCCTGCTCGAACTGCATCGGATCAGCCGGATCGCGGCCGCCGAAGGCGTGCCGGCGCGGGTCACGCTGCGGGTGAACCCCGCGCGCAGCCCCGTCAGCGGATCGTTGCGGATGGGCGGCACCCCGTCCCAGTTCGGCGTCGCCGAGCCGGACGTGCCCGGCGTGCTGCGCGAGGCCCTGCGGCTGCCCGGCCTCGACGTGGTCGGCTTCCACGTCCACGCGGCCTCGGGCAACCTCGACGCCGACGCGCACGCCGCCTACCTGCGCTGGTGCGTGGAGTGGGGCGCGCGGACCGCCCGCGCGCACGGCGTGGACCTGCGCCTCATCGACGTCGGCGGCGGCATCGGCGTCGCGTTCGAGGGCGAGAAGCCGTTCGACGTGGCCCGCTTCGGCGAGCTGGCCGGGCGGATCGAGCCGCCTGCGGGGGTGCGGGTCGTGCTGGAGCCCGGACGCTTCCTGGTCGCCGACTGCGGCTGGTACGCCGCCGAGGTGATCGACGTGAAGCGCTCGTACGGCGAGTGGTTCGTCATGCTTCGCGGCGGGATCAACCACTTCCAGCTGCCCACCTCGTGGGAGATCGTGCACAACATCGCCGTGCTGCCGGTCGAGCGGTGGCGGGAGACCTGCCCGCGCCCCACCGCCCGCGACGCCGCCGTGACGGTGGTCGGCGAGCTGTGCACGCCGGAGGACACGCTGCTGCGCGACGTCCGGGTGGACCGGGTGCGCGCCGGTGACCTGGTCGTCTTCCCGTACGCGGGTTCCTACGGCTGGGAGTTCGCCATGCACCGTTTCCTGGGACACCCCGTCGCCGAACGCCACCTCTTGTGAGCTCACCCGTACCCGACCTGCCTTCAGGAGCCTGATCGATGAGCACGCACATCTCCACGCCCATCTCCACAGGGACCGGTGACTACGCGGACGCCGTCCTGCGGCGCCAGCGCGCCCGGGAGTCCTCGGCCCGCACCTACGCCCGTTCGTTCCCGATCGTCCCGGTCCGTGCGGAGGGCATGACGATCGAGGGCGCTGACGGGCGCCGCTACCTCGACTGCCTGTCCGGCGCCGGGACGCTGGCCCTCGGGCACAACCATCCCGTCGTGCTGGAGGCCGTCCGCCGAACCGTGGACAGCGGGGCGCCGCTGCACGTGCTGGACCTGGCGACCCCGGAGAAGGACGCGTTCACCGACGCGCTGTTCGCCACGCTCCCCCGCGCCTTCGCCGAGCGGGCGCGCGTGCACTTCTGCGGACCCGCCGGGACCGACGCGGTGGAGGCGGCGCTGAAGCTGATGCAGACCGCCACCGGGCAGCGCGGCGTGCTGGCCTTCACCGGCGCCTACCACGGCATGACCGCGGGCGCGCTGGCCGCCACGGCCGGCGTGGCGGCCAAGACGCCGGTGCCCGGGATCGCGGCCGACGTGACCCGGTTGCCGTACCCGTACGCGTACCGCTGCCCGTTCGGTGTCGGCGGCGAGCAGGGTTCGCGGCTGTCGGCCACGTACATTGAGCGGCTGCTCGACGACCCGGCGGGCGGCGTGGTCGCGCCCGCCGCGATGATCCTGGAAGCGGTGCAGGGCGAGGGCGGCGCGGTGCCCGCCCCGGACGCGTGGATGCGCGAGCTGCGCCGCATCACCGCCGAGCGGGAGATCCCGCTGATCGTCGACGAGGTGCAGACCGGCGTCGGACGCACCGGCGCCTTCTGGGCGGTCGAGCACAGCGGGATCGTGCCGGACGCCATCGTGATGTCGAAGGCCATCGGCGGGAGCCTGCCGCTGGCCGTGCTCGTCTACCACGAGGACTACGACGGCTGGCTGCCCGGCGCGCACACCGGCACGTTCCGCGGGAACACCCTGGCCATGGCCGCCGGGGCCGCGACGCTGCGGTACGTCTCCAGCGAGGGCCTGGCGGAACGGGCAGCGGCGGTGGGCGCCCGGATGGCGGCGCGGCTCGACGCGCTGCGCGCGCACCTGCCCGCGATCGGCGACGTGCGCGGCCGCGGTCTCATGCTCGGCGTCGAGCTGGTCGACGCGGAGGCCTCGCCCGATTCGTGCGGGGCGCGCCCGGCGGTTCCGCAGGTGGCGGCGGACGTCCGCGCCGCGTGCCTGGACCGGGGGCTCATCGTGGAGCTGGGCGGCCGCTACGACTCCACAGTCCGGCTGCTGCCACCGCTGACCATCACCGACGACCAGGTCGAAGCGGTCCTGGACCGGCTCGCCGACGCCGTCGCCGCGGTGAGCGGCCCCCGGCTCGCGGAACGCTCCGCATGAGCCGGGAACCCGAACTGCCCGCCGGCGCCCCAGAGGCAGCGGCGACCGCTTTGGCCGGTTGTGGGGCCGGGGCCGCCGCCCTGGAGCCGCTGGTGCGTACCGTGCTGGACGCCCTCGTCGCGGGGGCGGCGCGGCGCGGCGGGCCGGTTCCCGCCGGAACGCCTGAGGACGTCGGCGCGGAGGTCGCGCGGGCCCTCGCCCACCCGGATCGGGGCGGCGCGCTCGGCAGGCTGACCGCCCTGCTGGCCTACGGCAGCGCCGATCCGGCGGACCCGTCGTGCGCGGCGCACCTGCACAGCCCGCCGCTGGCC
>NZ_JBEXUP010000177.1:0-16067 GCF_040614375.1 Nonomuraea sp. NPDC005983 | reverse complement strand
CCCTCCTCCGCGCCGCGGGGTGGGGCCACCCCACTTCCCGGCCCCGCTTTGGGCCCCCCCCCGGGGGGGGGCGCCCCCCCCCCCACGAGGGTGCCCTTGCGCAAGACGGAGTAGCAGACGAACACACCGGACTCGGTCAGGTGCGCCCGCAGCTGCGGCGTGACCGCCCTGGCGACGGTCTGCCAGTGCTTGGCGGTGCTCACCGACAAGCCGACCCGCTCACAGAACTCTCCCAGAGCATCGCCGCCTTCGGCTCAGTCGGCGGCCAGGATGTCGCCGATGGCCAGCTGGTTCATCCGGCAGCCGATCATCAGACGGCGGCATTCTTGAACGTCATGCTCGGCGAAACCCATGCGACACTCCCCGCGGAAACCCGGACCGACGAGCGCGCAGTGTAATCACGAGAGTACGTTTCTGTTCGCCGAATCTTCGCCATCAGCCGCAGCGCTCGGGGCCCGGTTGGCGTCCTTCATCATCTTCTTCAGCGCCTGGCGAGAAGCGGTCAGGTTGTCGGTGGTCTCGCTCAGCGGCACGCGGATGCCGGGGTGTCGATCGACGTGCTGCGCGAGCTTTTGGATCATCGCTCCATGCAGACCAGGCCGACGCCATGCTCGGCCAGCTCGACGAGCTGATCGGCGGCGTCTTTGCTGCCCGCGTCGGCGAGGTGGCGTAGCTCTTCCATGTCGCCGTGCTCGGCTGCGAGTTCGACGAGCTGGCCGATAGCGTCTGGGTCGCCGTCCGCAATCCCGAGCATGGCCAGGTAATCATCGCGGCTCATGCCGCACCCCTTGCCGCCTTCTCTCCGTCGGCCGTCGGCTGGTTGCTGATGAGCAGGTCTGCGATCGCGTCTCGCACTGCCTGTTCGCCGCGTAGGTGGATCGTGACATGGCCGGCTTCGACTGGCCGGACTTCTCCTCGGGGTACTGAGTTGACGAAGTCGGTGTAGAGCCGGAACTTGGCTTCGATTTCCTCCTGCAGTAGGGCCTCGGGGATGCCTTGGGAGACAACCTCTTTGAACGGGTCGACCTTGGTGGAGGAAAGGATGAGGAGCGGGACGTCCGGCAAGGGGCCGGCTGCGCGCACCTCGGCGTGAAGCTGCTCGACGTTGCTTGCTTCCTGGAGCCCGGCTTTGACGCCGTGCGGGCTGAGGTGGTGGTCGATGAGCGGCTCGCGGACCTCGGCAGGCCAGCTGGCCAGCTCTTGGGCGAACAGGCCACGGTATAGCCGCACCGCCTCGTCGGGCAGGTTCTCGAATGCTGCTGCGGCCTCTGCGGCGTCGAAGCCTTCGTACCGCTCGCGCAGTTCCTGCGGCATGTAGGCGTTGTAGTCCTCGTGTGCCGGGTCGAGCAGCAGCAGCCCAGCGACCTCTGCGGGGAATCGGATCGCATAGTGGCGGGCGTACAGGCCGCCCAGTGAGTGCCCGACCAGCACATACGGGCCATCGATGGCCGCACCGCGCAGCAGCCCCCGCAGCTCGTCGGTCACCTCGGTGCTGGTGCGGGGCAGCTCGGCGGGTGCGCCGTCGCCCGTGCCCGCGCGGTCGTAAATCACACTTGTGGCCAGTTCCGCCGCCTTGCGGTGCACGTTCCAGTAGTCACGGCCGACCGCGCCGCCGCCGGCCAGAAAGATGACCGCCGGGCTGCTGTTGGCCACTCTTAGTGTTTCCATATTTGGGAATAGTACCAGATGTGGAAAAATAGAGGGGTGGACACCGTCGACCTCCTCCTTCACCCGGTGCGGATACGCATCGTGCGCGCCTTCGCCGGCGGACGCACCCTCACCACCGCTGACCTCGGCCAGCGACTGCCCGATGTGCCCAAGACCACCCTCTACCGGCACGTCGGAATACTGGCCGCAGCCGGGCTGCTGGAGGTCACCGGAGAGCAGCGCGTGCACGGTGCTGTCGAGCGGTCCTACCAGCTCAACCGGGCCGGCACCCGCATCAGCCCGCAACAAGCCGCCGCGATGACCATCGATGACCACAGGCACGGCTTCACCGCCGCCGTTGCCGCGCTACTCGCCGACTTCAACGCCTACCTCGACCAGCCCAACGCCGACCCCACCACCGATATGGTCGGGTACATCCAGGTCCCGCTATGGCTCAGCACGCAGGAGCTGGCGTCCATGGCCGAGCAGATCCGCGCGATACTCATGTCCAAAATAGACAATGAACCAGGCGAGAAGCGCCGACTCTACCTCCTCAGCCCCATCGCCTTCCCGATCGACCACGAACAGACGTAAGCGCCGGGCACGATCAGCGGGCTCGGCAGGGCGAGGCGAGAACCCCGGTGATCTTGGCGACGGCCTCGCCGCCGGGCCACGCGTACCGCATTGCGGTGCCGGGTCTTGGCCATGATCAGTACTTTCGCCTCACAACTACCTGCCGGGACAATCGCTGGCCATCGCCCCCGGCAGACAGATGCTGGAGCTCCTGTCTATAGCGAAGGGCCTGGTCTGGATCGTTGCCTTCGCCGCGCTCGCGCTCGGCAAGATGCGGGCAGCCAAGCTCCTGGCCACGCTCGGCCTGCTGTACATGCTGGTCATGGCCGGGATCGATGTCGTCACCTGGCCTCGATTGGTCATCGACTCCGCACCTCACACCCTGGCCAAGAGCGAGTCGGCAAGGTGCAGTTCTTCCTCGACGCGTTGCACCGGGTGGCCGAAAGCGGGACCGCCATCGACCCCGAGGCGATCGCCCAGCTCCTGGTCCGCCGCCGCGCCGGTGACCCTCTCCGCGCGCTGACCGTGCGTGAACGGGAGGTGCTCGCGTTGATGGCGGAGGGGTTGTCCAACACCGATCACAGCGAGCGGCTGGTCATCAGCGAGGGGGCGGTCAACAAGCACATCAGGAACATCTTCGCCAAACTCGGCCTGCATCCCTCCGACAGCGGTCACCGGAGGGTCCTGGCGGTGCTCGCCTACCTCAAGGCCTGACCGGTAAGAGCCAGGCATTTGCGAGGTTCTGGCTCGCGAGGGCCTGGCTCGCGAGGGTTCGCCCGAGCGGCCCGCTACTTTTCGGCGCAGAGGACCGTGTCGAGGGCGGCGGTGAGCTGCTTGTCGCCATCTGCCATGAGGGACTCCGCAGTCGCGGTGACCGTGGCCGATCGGCCGCCCTCGGTGGCGCCGCTACGGGTCGAGTAGCCGCCGACATCACCAGTGTGCCCCCACGCGAGGCCGCCGCAGCTCAGCGGGGTCTTCGTCAGCCCGAGCCCGTACCCCCACCCCTGGGGGGCTCCGGGCACCGAGACCGTCCGCTTCATCTGCTCCAGCATGGCCGGCTTGAGGAGCTTGCCACCCAGCAGCGCGCTCAGGAACCGGTTGAGGTCCCGTGGCGTGCTGACCAGTTGCCCGGCCGCCCACCCCCTGGACGGATCCATCTCCGACACGTCCACCAGTTCGCCGCCCGGTTTGCCGGTCTTGGACTTATAGGCGCTGGGGTGGGCACCCCGGATCTTCTGCTCGCCGGCACTGGGCCAGTAGGTGTCACGGAGCCCCAGCGGCGTGATGATCCGATCGGTGATCTCCACTCCGATCGGGCGGCCTGTGACCTTCTGCACCATTAGCCCGAGCAGGACGTACCCGGTGTTGCTGTAACTCCACCCCTTGCCGGCAGCGAACAGCGGCTTCTGCGTCAAGGCCAGATCGACCAGTTCCCGGGGCTCGAAGTAGCGGTGCTGGCTTTCGAAGAACGTCCCCGCGATGGCCTTGCCGTGCTCCGGCATGCCGGAGGTGTGCTGGAGCAACTGGCGGACAGTGATCAAGCGGCCGTCATTCCCGCTGCCGCGTACCACGTTCGGCAGGTACTTCTCGACCGGGGCGTCCAGCTCGACCTTGCCCTCGCCGGCCAATCGCAGCACGACCGCGGCGGTGAAGGTCTTGGTGATGCTGGCGATGCGCACCTTCCCGTTGACCGGGACCTTCGCCCGAGAGGCTAGATCGCCCACACCCGCGGTGTAGTCCCGGCTGCGCCCGTCGCGCTCCCTGACCGCGGCCAGCGCACCGGGGAACTCGCCGCCCGTGACCAGATCGTTCAGTGCCCTCTGCGCGACGTCGCCCGGCTGGTCCCGCGGGGCGACGTCGGCGGTCGCCGGGCTGAGGGGCGCTAGCGCCAGGGCCAGAACCGCCGCGGCGCCTGCCCGGGCCAGCCGGAAGGGGACAGCAGGATGCTGAGACATCGGGAACTCCCTTGATGACGTGGTTGCGATGTCATCAAGCATGTTGTCGCGACAAGCTTGCGATCGATCCCGCGCGTGGGTGTTTCCGCACTCCTGCCAGCGCTACCACCTACCCGGAGACCCTGGGCCTGCCCCAGGTCACCGCCGAACACCTGCGGATGCTCCGCGAGGCCGCGACCTTCATGGCCCCGAGCAAGGTCGAACTCGACGGGCACATGCCCGTGGTGCTCCGCTACATCGCCAAGCTCACCATCAACCCCGCGATCGCCCACGGACTCGCGCACGAGATCGGCTCGATCAGCTGGCGGACGTCGTGCTGTGGCGGCCGCAGTATTTCGGGGCCAAACCGCAGCTCGTGCTCAAGGCCGGGTTCCTCGCCTTCGGTGTGACCGGCGACCCCAACGCGTCCACCGACGCGTGCGAACCGCTCGTGCTGGGCCCGCAGTTCGGCGCGCATGGAGCCACGGCCGCCGGCCTGTCGGTGGCCTTCGTCAGCCAGGCCGCCGCGGCCGCCGCATCGGACCGGATGCCCACGCGCCGACGCCGGGTGGGGGTCCGGAACACCCGCGGCATCGGGCCGTCGGCGATGGTCCAGAACGACCGCACGGGGCTTGTACAGGTGGACGCCTCCACCGGCCGGGTCACCCTCGGCGGCGATCGCAGGCGCTCTTGCCCCATGTGCGGGGTTGGAAACCTGCGGACAGTCATTGGCGCTGAGGATGATCACGGCCCGCGGTGGAGTGTGGGCGTCTCTCTCGTTACGTGTTGATCACTTCGCGGCTGGTGTGGTGGCTGGTCGTAGCCTGCGCGTACAGGCCGGATAGGGGCGACGCGGCGACGAGGTAGCCAGTCATGCTGATTCGCGTGAGCGCCAGCCCGGCTCGACACCGTGCACGGCGCTGCCCAGGGCCAGGGTGGCGGACCGTCGACCGTCCGCCACCCTGACCTTGGCCATCACTTACGCGGTCGCTGGCCCGCCCTCCTGGGCTCGCTGCGCGTCCTTGGCCTCGGCACTGGCGAGGATGCCCGGGAGGTGCTTCCCCGTGGACGCTAACCGGCATATCTGTCGGACCTGACCGACGCCGAATGGACAGTACTCGAAGGCGAGGCGCGGGCGGTGATGGCCGAACTGGTCGCAGCCACCGGCAGGCCAATGGTCCATGACCTGCGCGCGACACTCGACGCGATCAACTACGTCACCCGATACGGGATCGAGTGGCGAGCCCTCCCGGTGGACTTCCCTGCGCATCAGGCGGTGTACGCCTTCTTCCTGCGCTGGTCCCGGCGTGGTCTGCCCGAACAGCCGGCCGGCCGGCTGCGGGTGCTGGCCGGACGCTGCGAGCTGCCGACGGCCGGAACCTTCGCCTGGCTGACCCGCTACCGGCGGCTGGTGCGGATCTACGAACGCAAGCCCGAGCACCACGAAGCTCTGATCTGGTGGGCCACCGTGAACCAGATGACCCGCCGCCTGACCCGCGAACTGGCAGGCCAGTCACCTCAAGGCCGCTGGACCGGCCCGCCCCCACTGCCAGCCCTCACCAGTCCCGACCGGCGTGGCAAGGTCCTGCAACTGCTGGCCGCCCAGCCTTGGCGGGCTTGGAGAGGGAACGAACTGGCCGCCATCCTCGGCATCGAGAACGTCAACAGCTTCCGCGTCCAGCTGTCCCAATGGTCCCACCAGGGCTACATCAACAAGATCGGACCAGCCCTCTACGGCCCCATGCCCACGAGCACTTAAGCCTTTGTCAGCAGGCTCTTAGACGCGTGAGTCAGACGGTCATCAGTGAGGGCCCCGCCGCCCCCGGGGCGAACCTGAGGCGCTTTTCCAGGCACACCACCGCCCCGTTCTCGCGCCTGTTGGTGAAGCGGATGTCGTCGGCGAGCGCGCGCATGATCTGCAGCCCCCTGCCGTGCTCCGCGCCGGGGGCGGGCGGGCGCACGGCGTGCGGGTCGAAACCGCGGCCGGTGTCGATCACCCTGATGACGCAGAGGTCGTCGTAGACGCCGGCGCTCACCGTGTACTCGTCGCTCGGCCCCGCATGCCTGATCACGTTGGCGCACGCCTCGGTGAGCATGAGTTCGATGTCGTCGCGGATGACGGGTTCGACTCCGAGAGCGTTGAGGGTGGCGTCGAACATCTGCCTGATCAAGGGGACGCTCGCCGCATCCCGGGGCAGCCGGAGTGCCATCGTGGCTTCCACTGCGCCTCCTCCCAATCGGATGCCCTCTGTCCCTGCCCCCGATTCCCCGGCGCAATCGCCCTCCGCGGGCACCGCTCAGAGCTCCAGCAGCCGGAGCGCCACCTCCAGGGAGGCCTGGGAGATCTCCTCTTCGGTCAGCGACTCGTCCTGGGTCATCCACTTGGCGGCGTGCAGCGTGAACAGCGCCATGGACCGGCTGATGCGGCTGGCCAGCGCGTCGTCGGTGTCGCTCAGCTCGGAGACCAGCGCCATCATCGTCTCGCGCATCCCGATGATCTTCGGATGGTCGCGCAGGGCCGTCTGGTTGCGCTCCAGGAAGCGCGCGACCTCCAGGTAGCGCGAGTGGCGGAGCTGGTCGGCGTAGCGCAGGATGATCTCGCGGCGCGTCTCGGCGGTCTTCGGCTGGGCCCTGGCCCAGGCCAGCAGCTCCTCCAGCTCGGCGATCCGCAGGTCGACCAAGCTGGCGACGATGTCGTCCTTGGTCTTGAAGTGGTAGTAGAGCGCGGCTTTGGTGACGCCGAGCTTCTCCGCGATCTCTCGCAGGGAGGTCGCCTCGTAACCCTGCTCGGTGAAGAGCTCGAGCGCGATCTCCTGGATCCGGGTTCGGGTGTCTTCCCGCACTGTGCACCTATTTCGACTTGACGGCCGACAAGTAAGTTCTCTAGCTTATTGTATGCTTGCCGGTCGGCAAGTAAGTAAGATCTTTGCTGACTTGGGGGTGAGTCGTGGCTGAGGCTGTCGGACGACGTCGAGAAGTGATGGTCGTCCTTCCGGGGCTGATGCTCGCGATGGTGCTGGCGATGCTGGACAACATGATCGTCGGCACAGCGATGCCGCGCATCGTCGCCGAGCTGGGGGGCCTGACTCACCTGTCGTGGGTGGTCACAGCCTATGTACTGGGCACGACCGTCTCCACTCCGATCTGGGGCAAGATCGGGGACCTGTACGGCCGTAAGAACATCTTCCTGATCTCGATCGTCATCTTCATGGTCGGCTCGATGCTGTGCGGCATGGCGGGCTCCGTCCTGCTCGGCGGCGAGGACGGCGGCATGGCCGAGCTCATCGCCTTCCGGGCGATTCAGGGCCTCGGCGCGGGCGGCCTGATGGTCAACGTCATGGCGATCATCGGTGACCTGGTGCCGCCCCGCGAGCGCGGCCAGTACCAGGGCATCATGGCGGGTGTGATGTCGCTGGCGATGATCGCCGGGCCGCTGGTCGGCGGCCTCATCACCGACAACTTCGACTGGCGCTGGGCCTTCTACGTGAACCTGCCGGTCGGCGCGATCGCGCTGGTGCTGCTGTGGCTCAAGCTCGACCTGCCCAAGCATCAGAGCAAGGTGCGCATCGACTGGTGGGGCGCGGGCCTGCTGACGGTCAGCATCACCGCGATGGTGCTCATCACCACCTGGGGCGGCAACCAGTACACGTGGGGCTCGTGGCAGATTCTCAGCCTGGCCGCGCTCGCCGTGGTCACGCTGGTGCTCTTCCTCCTCGTCGAGCGCCGCGCGATCGAGCCGATCATCCCGCTCCAGCTCTTCCGCAACCGCAACTTCACGCTGATCTCCGCCATCGGCTTCCTGCTCGGCTTCGCCATGTTCGGGGCGATCAACTTCCTGCCGCTGTTCCAGCAGACCGTGCAGGGCGCCAGCGCCACCAACTCCGGCCTGCTCCTGCTGCCGATGATGGGCGCCGCCATGGTGGTCTCGCTGTTCGTCGGACGCGCCATCACCGCCACCGGCAAGTACAAGATCTACCCGGTGATCGGCGGCGTCGGCATGGCCATCGGCATGTGGCTGCTGTCGACGATGGGCGTCCAGACGCCGAGCTGGCAGACCGGCGTCTACATCGCGGTGCTCGGCCTCGGCATGGGTTTCCTCATGCAGACCACGATGCTGATCGCGCAGAACAGCGTCGAGCAGAAGGACCTCGGCGTCTCCAGCAGCGCCGCGACGTTCTTCCGGTCGATCGGCGGCTCGTTCGGCGTCTCCCTGTTCGGCGCGATCTTCAACAACCACTTCCTGTCGGAGCTGACCGGCAGGTTCGGTGCCGAGACCGCCGAGAAGGTCGCCAAGGGCGGCGGCAGGATGGACCCGTCGGCGCTGGCGCAGATGCCGCCCCAGCTCCGTACCGGCCTGCTGGAGTCGCTGTCGGCGTCGATCTCCGGCGTCTTCTGGTGGGCCATCGCGTTCGCGGTGGTGGTGCCGCTGCTGGCGGCGTTCATCAAGGAGATCCCGCTGCGCGGTGGCGCCACGCAGAGCGCGTCGGAGCCGGAGGTCGTCACGCCGGCGGCAGGCTGAACAACCGGTCGAGCGCGGTCATCCGCATGAGGTTGCGCAGGTAGGGCGTCAACGCCACGACGTGCAGGTCGGCGTCGGCGCCCGCCGCCTCGCGGTGCAGGCGCACCAGCGCGGCCAGCCCCGATGCAGCGGCGTCTTGTCGAGCATCGCTCCAGGCTGTCGACGACCGGGAAAATGGGAGGCGCGAGACGGGGCGATTTCGGGAAAATCGCGCCCATGGACACCCACTCGATCAGCCGTCCCACCGTCGAGGACGCGCCCGACATCCACGAGCTGGTCGCCGTGTGCGACACCGCGGCCATCGGCGTCCCCGACGCCACCCTCGACGACATCGCCGACTCGCTGGTCGAGCCCGGCTTCGACCTCGGCAAGGACGGCTGGCTGGCGCGCGACGCCGCTGGCGTGCTCGACGGCTGGGCCTGGGCGCACCGCGTCGGCGACAGCGACCTGGTCGAGACGGACGTGATCGTCCGCCCTGGTGCCGGTGCCGGTGCCGACGGCCTGGCCGGCGGGCTGTGGCACCTCGTCCTGCAGCGGGCCCGCGAGCTGGCGGCCGAGAGCGGCCACGACGGGGTCACCATCGACATCGGCGTCTACCAGACGGACGAGGCCAAGCAGGCGCTCGCCAAGGAGCACGGCTTCCAGCCGAGCACCAGCTTCCAGCGCATGCGCATCGACTACGACGGCCAGGTCGAGCCGCCCGCCGTTCCGGACGGGGTGACCCTGGTGACGGGCGAGCCGGAGGACGTCCGCCGCGAGGCGCACCAGATCCACCAGGCGGGCTTCGCCGACCACTACGGCTTCGTCAAGGTCGACTTCGACCAGTGGCACGCGCGCAGGCAGTCGCAGCGCGCCACCGACTGGGGCCAGCTCGTCGTCGCCAGGCACGAGGGCCGTCCCGCGGCCCTGCTGATCGGCAGCAACCAGTTCCTCGCCGACCTCAACTGCGGCTACGTCGCCACGCTCGCCGTCATGCCCGAGTTCCGCGGCCGCGGGCTCGGCAGGTTCCTGCTGCGGCACGCGTTCGCCGCCGACGCGGCCCGCGGGCGCGAGGGGACGATTCTGCACGTCGACTCCAACAACACCACGCCGGCGCTCGGCCTCTACCTGTCGGCGGGCATGCGCTCGGTCCTGGCGGTGGACGTCTGGCGCCGCCGGATCGACCCGACGGCCGGTTAGACATGGCCGGTTGGACGGGGTGGCCGGCTAGACCCGGTGCCGGGCCAGGTGGTCGAGCACCGACTGGTTCGCCTCCCAGCCGTCGGGGAACTTCACCGGCACGCCGAGCTGCACCGGCTCGGCCGACGGGTGGGCGTCCAGCAGCTCGGCGATGCCGGCCCTGGCCACCACCACGCAGGCGTGCCGGTGCCGCGAGGCCAGCACGCACAGCCGCCCCGACTCCAGGTGGAAGGCGGTGGCGTCGCGACGGCCCGACAGCGGATGCAGCACGATCGTCACGTCGTACTCGCGGCCCTGCAGCCGGTTGGCCGTGTCGACGGTGATCTCCGGCGGCAGGCCGGCGCTCCTGATCGCGGCCACCTGGTCGCGGTGGGCCGCGCCGACCGCGATCCGGTCCGCCGTCACCGGATGCTCGCCCTGCTCGGAGCCCGCCACCGCGCCCCGCTGCAGCAGCCGCGCCGCCAGCAGCGCCACGGCCTCCACGGCCTCGCCGTCGGTGCGCACGGTGTGCCTGTTGGGCAGCTCCAGCAGCGCCCACCCGGAGCGGGCCGCCTCCTCCAGCGCCCGGTCGTGCACGGTGCCCATGCCGCCCGTCGCCAGCTCCAGCCGCCGGTCGCCGGGCCCGGTGCCCGCCCTGAACCCGGTGAACGGGTAGAAGGCCCGCGACACCACCGGCGCGGCAGAGGCGGGCAGCCGCCACGACACCGGCAGCCGGTGCACCGGCAGGTCCGGATTGTGCCGGAGCAGCACCGAGACCGCGCTCTGCAACGGGTCCCACGACAGGCCCGACCAGCGGTCGCCGTCGACGATCGAGAACGGGTCGAGCTGGCCGGGGTCGCCGACGAACAGCGCCCGCTCGAACAGCCCCGCGATGCGCAGCAGCTTGTCGGAGCGCATCTGGTACGCCTCGTCCACGATCGCCCACGGCCACGTCCGGCCCGCGATCCACGCCCACTTGTCAGCGGTGGCGATGACGATGTCGGGATCGCCCAGGTCCTGGATCCGGGTGCCGACCGTGACGCCCGGCAGCTCCAGCATCCGCAAGGGGGGCACGTAGCCGCCCGCTGACAGCCGCCCGACGGTCAGGTGCGGGTGCTTGCCGCAGATCCGCGTCACCAGGTCGTCGACCTGCTCGTTGGTCTGCGCGACGATCATCAGCGGCTCGCCGGTCTCGGCGAGGTGCGCGGCGGCGCGCACCACGAGCGTGGACTTGCCCGCTCCCGGCGGGGAGTCGACCACCACGCCGCGATGCCTGGGCAGATCGGCCAGGACGTCCCGGATGACCTGCTCCGGGCTCTTCGCGTCCTGCTCCGCGACGGGCTGGGCGGTCACGACCACTCCTCCTGGGCGTCTTCGTCAGTGGGCACGTACTCCGACGGCGGGCCGCCGTGCGTCCACGGGGTCGCCTCCGCCTCCGGTAGCGCCGGCGCGCCCTGGAAGTCGTCGGTCAGGGACGTGTAGCAGACTCGCTCGCCCACCTCCGGCACCGAGCCGGGAGCGGGCGTCCTGCCTCGCCCCATGCCCTTGGTGATCTTCACGGTGACCAGCCCGTCGCGGGCCGAGACGAGCTGCGCGCCCTGGCCGCGCCGCTGCGGGGTGCCGAGGTCGGTGCCCGGCGCCAGCCGTACCAGATCGTCGGTCTTGACCACCACCAGCGGGCGCAGCTTGCGCGAGCGGCCCTCGCCCTCGACGTTGCCCGGGTCGGTCTCGACGACCTCGCCCGCGAACGCCTCGCCCGTCAGGCGGTACTCGGCCATGACCAGCGGGTCGTCGTAGGCGCGCTGCACCTCGTAGGCGGCCTGGGCGCGCTCCATCCTGGCCAGCCTGGCCGCGGCGGCGATCGCGCTGTCGCGCCTGGCCTGCGGCGGGCCGCCCTCCTCCAGCTGCGTGGCCATGCCGCTGAAGGAGCCGCGGTCCTGCTCCCAGCGCTGCGCCACGCTCGCGCCCTCCTCCAGGCCGCGCAGCAGCTCGATCGCCTGCCACACCAGCCGCCAGGTCGGGTCGAGCTGGGTGCGCAGCGCCTCGGTGATGCGCTCGGCCGAGCCGCTCTCGATCGCCGGCGCCAGCACCTCGGCGTCGAACCCGGGATCGGTCGCGGGGCCGGCGGGCGGCCAGATCAGCGGGTCCTCGGCGTCTTCGCTGGGGCCCTCGGTGATCCAGCCGAGCAGCGCGGCCAGGTTGGCGTCCTCCAGCGCGCTCTGGCCGCTCGCCCAGTGCCTGGACAGCTCGTCCGTCGCGGCGAGCATCAGGGACGAGCCGGGGTAGGTGGCGCGCTCGCCGAAGTAGGTCAGCCAGCGGCCCAGCAGCGGCACCCCCTCCGGCACCGGGTACGGGCCGTCGGCGCGGCGGAACCGGGTGGAGCGTCCCAGCAGCCGGGTGAACGCCACACCCGCCCGGTTCGGCACGACCAGCTGCGGCGCGTCGAGCACCCGCTCGTACGGGTCGGCGTTCTTGCGCTCCACCGTCTCGGTGCCGCCCAGAAAGCCCTCCACGTACGGCAGGAGCAGCCCGGCCAGCTCGGCGGCCCAGGCGAAGCGCAGGTCGCGGTTGCGCGGCTGGGTCACCACGAGCAGGTGGGCGTCGTCGCGACGGGTGCCCAGCATGGCGGCCAGCGGCGCGGCGGCCTCACCCGACAGCTTGAGCGGGATGAACACCATCGGCCGCGCCGCCAGATGGCAGTGCCTGACGGTCGCGATCGGCTGCGCCAGGCCCTCGTCGATGGCCCGCAGCCGGGCGAGCGAGGTGAGCAGGCTCATGGGGCGTGCTCCCTGTCTGGACCCCTGCCCGGACCGGGCGGGCGCCGGCGGGCGCCGGTCACGTCAGGCACTCCCTGCGAAGACGTTCGGCGTTGCGCAGCAGGCGGGCGATCTCCTCCTGCCCCGGTCCCGGGGAGTAGGTGCCCTCGGCCAGGCCGAGCGCCTCGTCGACCGAGGCGACGCCGCCCAGCTCGTCGCGCACCTGGCGGCCGAGCAGGTCGGAGGCGCCCTCCTGGCGGGCCTCGTCGCGGCAGAAGAAGCACAGGTCGCAGGTGGACAGGCAGTCGGGCGCGTAGCGGGCCGACGCCCTCCGGATCGCGTCCGCCAGCTCGGCGACGGGCCTGGTGGGCAGGCCGTCCTCGCCCGGCAGCAGGTCGAAGCTGAGGTCGTCGGGCAGCCCGTCGAGCAGCCTGTCGAGGGTGGTCATCCTGGCCAGCTGGCGTTCGAGCACGGCGAGTTGCCTGCGCACGTCCACCAGCGTCGCGATCGGACGGTTGGCGAAGTTCTCCGGGCACACCAGCACCACGTCGTGCGCCACCCGCAGCGGGTCGTGGCCCAGCTCGGCCAGCAGCCGGCGCAGCGCCAGCACGTACACCGCTGCCTGGCGCGCGGCGGCGGCCACCGACGCCGGGTCGGCCTGCCCGTCGATCACCGCGAACGACTTGATCTCCACGATGTGGAAGCGGCCGCCGAGCTGGAACGCCACCACGTCCGGCTCCAGGTAGGCGGTGTGCCCGGCGATCTCCAGGCTCAGCAGCGGATGGTCGTAGAGGGTGCCCGCGTCCTCCTCCCTGGCGGCGCGGTCGATCAGCGTCCGGGTGTGGGTGTGGCGCAGGTGCGCGCCGACGTTCTCCACGTCGTGGTAGGCCACCTCGGCGACCGGCAGGCCCAGCACCTCGCGCAGCATCCGCAGCAGCTCCGCGCAGCCGTCGGCCTTGACCACGGACTCGAACGCGTTGCCCCGGGTGATCGCGAACGGCGACTGGCCGAACGGCGCGGGGAAGCCCAGGTGCCTGGCGGCGGCGTCCTTGTCGATCCCGGCGCCGTCGAGGAGCGCCCGGCGCGTGCAGCCGGGGTTGGCCGCGAGCGCGGCGATCGCGCGGGCGTCGTGCGGCTGCTGCGGCGTCGTGCCCCGCAGCGCGTCAAGCCGGTTCATCGGCTGCCTCTCGTGGTTCTGGCGCCAGTTCTCACGTCGGTGTCCTGCTCACGGTTCATGATCGTGCTCAGCGTAGCGGCGCCGAACAGCCGGGCCACGTCATTGAGCTGCGAGGCCGCCCGTTCGGCCAGCTCCGCCCTGTCCCGCGTGTCGCGCCCCGCGTGCACGCGCAGCTCGGTGCCGGCCGCATCGATCACCCGGCCGGGGTCGGGCGGGCCCAGGTCGGCGCCGGTCGCGCCGGGAATGTTGCGGGACATCCTCGCCAGCAGCCTGACCGCCTCGGGGAACGGGAAGGGCAGGCGTCCGACCTCCTCGGCCACCCGGGTGGCGCAGGTGAGGAAGTCGACGCGGGGGCTGAGCGGGCCGACCATCCTGCGCTCCACCGGCCAGGTGCTGACGGCCAGAAGGCCGCGGGCGGGGGAGAGGCGGTCGGTCAGGGCCGCGCACAGGTAGTACGGCCTGTTGTAGGGGGAGCCCTTGAAGGAGCGCTCCTCGTCCCGGCGCAGGCTGGTGAGCTGGGGGCTGCGCAGGGTGCCGTGGAAGAACGCGTCGGAGACGGCGACGACCAGCCTGGCCTGCGCGGGCGCGCCCAGCATCGCCAGCGCCTGGTGAACCTGCTCACGCACGGTCACCAGGCGCGCGCTCCGGGCCGGGGCGGGTTCGTCGTGCGTGCCCGGGGTGGGGTCGGCCGTGTCGCTGCTCACCAGGGAGTCCCAGGCGCGTTCCGCGGTCCGGAGCTCGGCGCGGAGCGTGCGGGCGGTGGCGGAGTCCCTGGCGCGCATGGCTCTGCGGACACCGGCCCGGAGCGTGTCGATCCGCCTTTCGAGATCGTCCAGCCGGTCACTCATGGCGCGAGCGTAACAGCAGTTCCAGTAATTCCCAGTAATTTCACGACATCACGTGAAAGCACCCGCCTTTTGATCTACATAGTAAAGGCGGTCAGCAGAGGCTCTCGCTGAAGGTGAGGTAGCCGGTCCTGGTGCCCCAGGTGGAGACGGTGCCGTCGCAGTCCTCGTACTTCCCGCCGACCACCGTGGTCTGGGACGAGTCGGAGTAGTACGTGGTGACGCACGAACTGCCGAGGCTGCAGGCCCTGGCCTGGGCCGGCCCCGCGGGGCCGGCCGCGAGGGCCGCGACGGCGATCACCGAGGCCACGAGGGCGCGACGGATCATGAGAGTTCCTTCCCTGCCGAGGATGTGGTGCGGTGATCGGATCATCCGCTGCGGCAGAGGGAAACTCAATGTCCGCTATAGGCCACGCGGCGGCTCAGGGGGCGGTTCGGCGTCAGGTCGCCGGTACTGCCAGGACCCAGGTGCGGTCGTCCGTCAGGAAGCGGGCCAGGCGCAGCCCCGTGGCGGCCAGGTCGTCCGCGAGGTCCTGGTCGGTCAGCCGCCTGGACGCGAACGACTGCGTCCACACCATCTCGTCCCAGGCGTAGCGCATGGTCGCGTTGAACACGCCGGGCAAGACCTCCGCCAGCTCCGCCAGCTCGACCGTGATGCCGTCCTCGGTCCGCCCCTGGCCGATGCGCCACGTGTCGTGTCTCTCCGGCGGCAGCCACTGGATCAGCACCGATCCGCCGGGCGCGACGTGCCTGGCGCAGGCGTCGAGCAGCCCCCGCCTGTCGGCGTCCTCGACGATGTTGACCAGCTGGGAGGCGAGCATCACGGCGTCGAAGCGCCGCTCCAGCCGCAGGTCCTGGACGCGGGCGTGGACCGTTTCCGCGCCGCGCACGTGGGCCAGCATCTCGGCCGACTCGTCCACCGCCACCACCTCGTAGCCCCGCTCGAGCAGGGGGTGCGTGACCCTGCCCACCCCCGAGCCGAGCTCCAGGACGGAACCGCCCGCTGGAACCACCCCGGCGACCACCTCAGGTTCGCCGTTGGGCTTCAGCCGCGTGTAGAAGTCGACGGGTGAGCCGTCGCGGGTGATCGCGCCGGGGCCCGTACCGCTGTTGGGTTGGATCATCAGTCCACGCTAACCGCCGCAAAGCGGGCCGGGCAGCCCCGAGGATGTCCGGGAATCGTGACATGGGAGCGGCCCGCCGGGGGACCATGAAGCTGTGACCCCCCGCCATCTGATCGGAGTCGCGGCCGGCCTGGCCGCGCTGCCCGCCGTCTACTACCTGACCGAGTCGGGGGCCAGAGCGCTGCGGACGGCGTACACCGCGTTCGGCCCCGGGCCCGCCGGGCTCGGCTACCTCGCCGCGGTGGCGGCCATCGTCACCCTGCTGTGCGGCCTGTCGCCGCCCGCCGCGCTGGCGTGCGGTGTGCCGCTGCTGGCCGCGGGCGGCCTGTTCGCG
>NZ_JBEXUP010000176.1:0-16182 GCF_040614375.1 Nonomuraea sp. NPDC005983 | reverse complement strand
CAAGCGCGAGCGCATCTACCAGGGCACCATCGACGTCGCCTCGATCAGGATCTGGCTCCGTGATCCGGTTCAATGATCCACGGGACACTCCCTAGCACCGTGACGTCGCGGGCCCGGCTACGCGACGTCATCCCCTGAGCGGACGTTCTTCTCCAGCTGCGCGAGCACCTGCTCGAACACCTCGATCCGGCCCTCGTCGAGCTCGGCACGCAGCCGCCCGTCGAAGGCCATGACCACCTCGCGCAGCCGGTGGAAGAGCCGCTCGCCCTCCTCGGTCAGCTCGACCACGTGGACGCGCCGGTTGGCGGGGTCGCGGCGGCGGGTCAGCAGGCCGTTGGCCTCCATCGCGTTGAGGTGGTGGGTCAGCGTCGCCCCCTGGATGCCCACGGCCTCGGCGAGCTGCCGCTGGTTGCCGAGCTGCCGCGACTTGATCGAGATGAGGATCTGCCAGATCGGCGCGGAGCCGCCCGCTTCCGCGAGGGCGTCGTCGAATGCCCTGCTCACCACCCGCGCGCTGGCGGCTAGTCGCAGGCCGATGGGCGTGCGGGTCCGTCGCGTCATACCCCGATGATACATCGATGGCTAATCGTTTGACATCTAATGCTTCGATGTCTACCGTCAAAGTCATGACGCCTCCGATGCAGGGCAGGGCGGCGATCGTCGCCGGGGCCGGCCGCGGCATCGGCGCCGTCACCGGCCGCGCATGTACCGCCAGGGCCGAACCATGACACCGCAGGAGGCATGACCATGGATCAGCAGCTCACCGACCTCGCCAGGCAGTGGACCGAAGCCGAGCGCGCCGGGTCCACCGAGGGGCTCGACGCGATCGCCGCCGACGACTTCACGTTCGTCGGGCCGCTCGGCTTCATCCTGGACAAGCAGCAGTGGGTGCAGCGCTACCAGGCGGGCGCGCTCGTCACCCACGAGCTGAGCTGGGAGGAGGGCGGCGTGCGGGAGTACGGAGACGTCGCGGTGGTGGTCGGCGTGGTGACACAGCGGGCCTCGTACCGAGGCACTTCGACTGATGGGCGCTTCCGCGTCACCCAGATCAGCGTCCGCGACGGCGACCGCCGCAGGCTGGCCGGGCTGCACTACAGCCCGATCACCGCGCCACCGGCCTGACGGGCCGCCCCCGATCCGTGCCGGGAACGCCGCGCCGTGCGAGGCGCCGCACCCTGTTGCAACGGCGCCTCGCACGGCGGCATGGCGACCTCGACCTGGCCCTGGTGACCCTGCGCTGCCATGTATTGACACCTTGTGGAGCACGGTGTTTACATGTGGCCCCAAGGGGATAAGTTCGACAGAATTGCGCTGATACGGCGTGAATTATCGGTTTTTTGTGTCGGTATCTGGCTCCCCAACCCGAGGCAGGACATCGGAAGTGGTGGTCGCCCTACGAGCACGCGACCGTGCTCCTGGGATGCCCGTGCGGGATCTGGGGCTGCTGGCCGCTCAGCGCCCGCGTCCAACTGACTCCGGCCACCGTCACCTGGGCGACTTCGGCAACCACTTCCGGGCCGGCCGATGGGACCACAGTGGCCTCGGCCCGTTCGTCTTCGACCGCCGGCAGGACGAGGCGGCGCTCCACCAGACCCGATCACGACGCACCCGCCAAAACCGCGCCATCTCGTCGTCTGCGGGATCAGCGCTGGCTACGCCTTCCACGAACGTCGTCGGACGGATCGCGGTGGTGCTCCGCTGGTTGTCGATTTGTTCCTTCAGGAGTCTCGCCCTTGGGGCCGTAGGTCTCCGCTGCGGCGTGGCCGGGCGGCTCCTTGGTGCGTCCAGGGGGCGCGTGCTCCTGGTCGGCGTCCGGGACGCCGACGCCTGTGGGCGGGTCCGTGTGACGGGAGCGGGTCACGGGGGCGCTGACCAGCGGCTTTGTCCGGACGGCCGTCGCGGGCGTGCGCTCAGGCGACGAGATGCGGAAGGAATGCCGGCTTCGCGTAGGCGACGGTCCGGGCGTCGGCGACGTCGTTGGCCGGATGGTCGCAGGCCCCTTGACGGCCGAGGTGGGATCGGCTGTCGGGAGGACGCGCCGTGCGGGGACGGAGGAGGCCATCCGGTGGATGGCGGGCGCTGACGGAGGGGAGGCGGCGGCGTCGTCCGGGGTGGCGATCGCGTCCAGAGTGGTGGAGACGCCGGGGATGCCGATCACGACGGCCGCGAGGACCAGTTGCAGGACGCCGGCGAGCACAGCGGCGATCTTCACCGCCCGAGCACGGCGGCCCGCGCGGTCTTCGGGCGTTGGGGGCTGCTGGGCTGTCACGGGTTCGACGCCATGCTCGACCTCCGCAGTTCTCCGTCAAATCCGGATTGATCTAGACATGGATGCCGGAGACCGTCAAGAGATCAGACCGGTGTCGCCGAACGTGCGCTTCCCACCAGACGACCGCTCCAGCCTGGCTGTCCGGCCCCCGCCACGTTCGGAACGACGGACCATCAACCGTGACCTGACCGTTATGTCGGCGGGCCCACATTCATCCCCCTTCGGCCCCGGCCAGACCGGGGTCGTTTCCCTGCACATTGCACGCGATGCCGAGTCGTTTCCACCGGACCGCGCGACGCTGCGACACCCTGGCATGCACGGGCATTGATCAGGGAGAGCCATGCACGATGACCATGACCACCTCACCCCCGCACCGGAAGGGACCTGGCGGCCACGGCGGCAGTCGTACGGCCCGCCCTTCGGGGAGCCGGTCATGCCCTTCGGCGAGTTCGAGTCGTTCGGCTGGCGCAGATACTCGACCCCGACCCCGCCGAGGCGAGCGATGCCACGGGGCTGGAGGTGCCTGACCGGGCCGGCGGTCGCCGCCGGCTTCCTGGTCTGCGTGGCCTTGGGGCTCTGGTCGGGCGCCCAGGGCACGGGCAGCGCCTCCCACGGAACAGGCACCGCCGCGGCCGAAGCAGCTGCCACCACGGTGGGAACGAGCGCCGCGGCGGCGCCCGCGCCCAACCTGGACGTGGCCGAACACTCGGCCGTGTCCAAGATGCCACCGAGGCTCGTACCCGCCCCCGGGACTGTGTCCAAGACGCCGCCAACGCTCAGGCGCGCATCCAACACACGGCCAAAGTTCGTGCCCGCACCCGCAGCCGGGACGCCATCGAGGCTCGCACCCCGCACGGCCAGTTCGAGGCCCGCAACGCCGAAGAGCGAGGCGACGTCATCGGGGAGACGTCACCGAGCGGCGCCCCCGGCCTTGCGAGGTCAGCGGCACAAGAGCGCCCCAACCGAACCACACGGGAAGGCTGTGACCCCCGTCGGCCGTGCAGGAGAGACCAGAGGCGAGGAGCCGGAAGACAGCACCGACAGCCAGCCGTCCTCCTTGATCCCCTCGAAGTGCGACGAGCTGTTCCCGCCGTCCCGCCCCGAGTTCCGCGTCCGCAACCAGGCCTGCCATCAGCTCTACGGCTAGCCGCCCGCCGAAACTCTCTCCGCCGGGGACGCTCCGAACCACCCGGAACCGAGATCGCGATTCGGCGTCGCCACTCAGGGGCATCCATGTTTCGGCGCGGACCGCCCAAGTGTCACGTCACCAGGGCCACTTCGGGTGCAACCTCTCCATGAACGCGTCGGAGGTACTCCATCGCATGCTCGGTGGCCGGATCATGATTGAGCCGCTCACGGTAGAAGTGGAGGCGGTCTTCGCAATCGTCAATGATCTCGCTCCAGGTCCGCGCCCAGATATGGACGCCGTCATCCCACTCAGCGATACAGCCGGGTGGACGGTTTGGCGCGTTGGCATCACGCCTGACGATGTCGTCCATCTCGGTGGAGACGACCCAGAAGTCCCAGGAAACGCGAGCATCACGGAACTGTGGGTCGTTGGCGACCGCCTGGGCGTAGCTTTTGATCTGCGCGACTTCCGCTTGGCCAATCTTGACCTTGGGCGCCTTGAGTTCGACCACGAGGTGCTCCCGGCCGGAGCTCCCTCGGTGCGCCCGGCCCAGCATGAGGTCGATGATCCCCTTGCGGCCATCCTCGCGGAGGACTGGGTCGAGCTTGTCGGGTTCCGACTCCCGGCCTAGTTCCTTGAGGTGACGCGTGAGTACAGCGTCCAAGCTCTGGTCGCTGACCATCAGTGTGTACGTGTCGCCGAAGATCCACGTCTCACGCTCGAGGATCTTGTGAAGTTCGCACCGCTCCTTGACTGTCCTGCTGATGTCCGGCTCGAAAACGAGTTTCTTGAGCGCGGCCAGAAAGTCGAGCCGGTCGCTCACCTGCCCTGTTGCCTTGATGACCTCGGACAGGCTGGTCCGCTGAAGGATCCGCTTGAGCTCTTCCTGTTCCGACTGTGGCAACCGGAACAGTTCGTCCAGCACCGGGTAGAGGCCGCTCGGATCACGCGCGATGATCTCCCTGAGCAGTCGCAGGGTGGTCTTCTTGCTCTGAGGCACACCTGGCAGACGGCGCGAGATGGTGGTCGCCACCTCGTCGAACAGCTGCCGTTCGACCGCCTCTGCGGGCTGGGCCGGCTCTCCGGAGTAGGGGTAGACTCGCTCGTTCTTCCACTCCTGGATCAGCCTGGCTCGGCGTTCCTGGTCGCGTCTCTTGAAGTGACCGCGCAACGTTTCGCGTGCAGATTCCAGGAGGTCGGCAATCTCGTCCATCTCGGCCAGCGGCAGATTCCCTCGCCTCTCGACGAATCCATCCCAAAGCAGGTAAGCCGTGAAATGGTAGCCGGGCGCCTGAATGCCCGGCGACGGTTCGTCCAGGACCACACCGCTGGCGTCGCAGAGAGCGAGCACCCGGCCGACGTTCTTGGGCCATTCGATGACACGAAGCACCGGCTGGGCACCTCCGGCCGAGCTCGGCCAGGACAGCTGGTACTCGGCCAGATCGGTCCAGACAGTGGCCGGGTCGAGCGGCGTGCCTTGATAGGTGATCCGCACGTCAGAGTTCGCCGCCAGAAACGGCGCGAACATCGAGCGCGAACGCACGAAGCCTGCCCTGCCCGCTGCGTCCATGCAGGCCTCGCTTGAGCTCCGGCGAGAGCTTGGCGGTGGTCTTCCATGATTCCCCCAGACCGCCGAAGTAGCCAGCGCAGGAAGCGTTCGGCATGCCGTGGCCGTCGTCGGTGACTCTGACCGACTCCACGCCGTTCAGCTCATTGACCTCAAGGTCGACGCTGACATGGGTCGCCTCCGCGTCCAGTGCGTTCCAGATCATCTCCGCGACCGCGCTCACCGGGTCCTTCTGGCGGGCGAGGCGTAGAAGGTGATCCGGTTTGGCCTCGATGTGAACAGTACGCACACGGTCACTGTCCCAGACGGCATGCGGAATTACGTGCAAGATCACTACAACGAGCGTCCGGTCGGAAAGGAAGAGGTCACCTGGCTGTTGGGCCTCATTCGGGAGCAACTGCGCCAGGAAGCTCCGCATAGCGGGATCGACTGCACAGGGCACGACGCCTCGCATGCCGTGAGTGAGCGGGGATTACGGCACTCTCCGGCAACTGTCGGAGTCCACCGGCAGACTCCTCAGCGACACCCCTGGCGAGAAAGGTGGGCGGCATGGCGCGCGGAGTGGGCCGGAACAGGGTTCGTGAGCTGCTCGGGCTCGCCATCTGGGAGGTGGAACTCGCGGTCGAGACCGGCCTGCTGCGGCGGCTCCCCGACCGCACCTTCGACCCCGTCTCGGTCAACGCGGCACTGGCCGAAGCGGAGCGCTTCCGGCGGCTACTGGCTGCCGAGCATCGGTGCAATGCCACCCAGGCAGCTGCCAGGCTCGGCATCTCAGCCGAACGCTTCAAACAGATCGCCGCCGACCTGCCCCCCGTCTCCGTTGAGGAGGTCAGGAAGTATGGACGGACCCTTGTGGTTCGCTACTACCGCGCGGCGGACGTCGATGCCCTGGCAGACCTCGCCCACGCGGACGCCGAGCTCCGGGCCGCGGCACGGGCATACTCCCGTTCCGAGGCGGCCAGAAAGGCGGCCAGAACCCGCAAGCTCAACCTCGCGCGAGCTGTGGCGGCTCGCGCTGAGATCGAAGCCGCCAAGCCCGTGCCCGATGGAGATCCAGTTCAGGTGCTCGTCTGGTCTACGGCGCTGATGGAGGCCGCCAGTGTCTGGCCTGGCCCTCTCCGGCGACTCCGCCTCATCGTGGACCCACGTGTTCCCCCGCTTGCCGCAACCCTCCGTGAAGCCCGCATGCCCCGCGCTGAGCTGGAGGCGATGCTCAACGCTCTGCTCAATCGGGCCACGGAGCTGATCGCTCTCCTGGTCCTGCCAGAGGCGGCGGAACGGGAACTTGGGGTACCCATCGATCAGGCGCCCGCCGATCTCCCTCGGTTCGGAGATCATCTGCTCTCTCATGTCCTCCATGAACTGGTCTCCGCGCCACCTCCCTGGCTGTTGCAGGCTCGTGCGGATCAGGAATGGCGACTGGCCGCCCTCGCTGAGGCCCGCCGTGCCGCAGCCGAGTTCTCTCGCCGCGACCAGGCCGAACAGGCCGCCGTCGAGGCAGCCGCCAGGGCGGCCTCCCGGCTGTCAGACACAGCAGTGGCGGAGCTCTTCGGCCTTCCTCCCGATGCGATCCGGCTACTGCGTCCCAACAGCGGCCGTTGGTCTGCCGAGCACGTGGCGCGATTGCTGCGGAACACCCCGCCGTGGCTACGAACAGAGAGCGCAGCCCGTGCGGAGGCCGACCGCCGTCGCCGCCACGCCGACAACCGCGCTGCCCGGCTGGCCGAGCGACAGCTCTCCTGGCGCCATCGCTGGGCCGAGGTGTTGGGCGTACCACTCGAACAGGTCCCCCCGGCGATCGGACGTCCCAGTCCGGGAGCTATCGAGGCCATCAGGCGGGAGTCGCCGAGCTGGGCTCGCCCACCATCTTCCTGTTGAAGAGGTCCTGCCGGTCAAGCCGGGTGACGGAGCCCGAGGGATATATCGGGGTCGCTCGAGCAGCCGGCGAGCGCGCCTGGACGGGAGCCCGCTGTCAACGACGGGCTGCCCATGAACAAAGAAACCCTAGATCACGAAACGTGATCTAGGGTTTCTTGCCGGTGCGCCGCCAGGGACTCGAACCCCGGACCCGCTGATTAAGAGTCAGCTGCTCTGACCAACTGAGCTAGCGGCGCTTGCCGAGATGAATATACCGGTCCTCGGCATCCTGGTCGAATCGGTTGCTGTCGCCCTCTCTGGCTAGAATAAAGTTCGGCCCCACGCCGTCGCCTCGCAGACAGGAGCATTGATGTTCGCCTCTCCCGCCGACGTGACCGAGCGGCTCGCCGCCGTGGGGTACCTGTCCGACGACGCCATCTCCACCTCGGTGTTCCTGGCCGCCGCGCTGGGCAAGCCGCTGCTGGTCGAGGGCCCCGCGGGGGTGGGGAAGACGCAGCTGGCCAAGGCCGTGGCGATGGCGACGGAGGCCGAGCTGGTGCGGCTGCAGTGCTACGAGGGTCTGGACGAGGCCAGGGCGCTGTACGAGTGGAACTACAAGAAGCAGCTGCTGCGGATCCAGGCCACCAGCGCCGACGACGACATCTTCACCGAGGAGTTCCTGCTGGAGCGGCCGCTGCTGAAGGCGGTCAGGGCGCAGACGGCCACCGTGCTGCTCATCGACGAGATGGACAAGGCGGACGTCGAGGTCGAGGGGCTGCTGCTGGAGCTGCTGTCGGATTTCCAGGTGACGATTCCGGAGCTCGGAACGATCGCCGCCGTGCGCAGGCCGTACGTGGTGCTCACCTCCAACGCGACGCGCGAGCTGTCGGAGGCGCTCAAGCGGCGCTGCCTGTACCTGCACATCGAGTATCCGACGCCGGAGCGCGAGCGGGACATCGTCCTCAGCCAGGTGCCGGCCATCAGGGGCGAGCTGGCCGAGCAGCTCGCCAGGACCGTCGCCACCTTGCGGGCGCTGGAGCTGAAGAAGGCGCCGTCGGTGGCCGAGACGGTCGACTGGGCGAACACGCTGCTGGCGCTGGGCCGCGAGGAGCTGGACGAGGCCACCGTGGCGGGAACCCTCGGGGTGGTGCTGAAGCACGCCTCCGACCACACGCGGGTGGTCAAGGAACTCGGCCTGTCCTGAGATCTGGGGCCTGAGATCTGTGGGAGGGCGCGTGTCGCTGGTCGATAGGCATGTCGGGTTCGTGCATGCGTTGCGGGAGGCCGGGTTGCCGGTGTCGCTGGCCGAGGGGCTGGACGCGGCGCGGGCGATGCTGGTGATCGATCTGGCCGAGCGGGAGTCGCTGCGGGCCGCCTACGCGGCGACGCTGGTCAAGAAACCGGCGTACCGGCCGGTGTTCGACGTGCTGTTCGACCTGTGGTTCCCGGCCGCCACCACCGGCCTGGAGGCTCGGCCGGAGAGCGGGCCGGATCTCGCGCAGGCGTCCGTGCCCGAGCTGCGCGACCGGCTCGCCCGGCTGCTGACCGGCGGCGACGGGCCCGAGATGCGGGAGTTCGCACGGGCCATGGTCGAGCGTTTCGGGCGCCAGCCCGCCGGCCCCGGGCGGCAGAACTGGTTCTCCTACAGCGTCCTGCGCGCGCTGTCGCCGGAGACGCTGATGGCCGGGCTCCTCCAGCAGCTGCTGGCCGGCCAGGAGCGGGGCGGGCTGGCGGAGAAGGCGGCGCGGCAGCGGGTGACGTCCGGGATCAGGAGGTTCGAGGACGCGGTCGCCGCCGACGTGCGGCGGCGCATCGCCGAGGACTCCGGGGTCGAGCGGATCAGCCGCTCGGCCGTGCGCCCGCCGCTCGACCAGCTGGACTTCCTCCGCGTCACCAAGGCGGACCTGGCGGCCCTGCGGCGGGAGGTCTACCCGCTGGCCAGACGGCTCGCGGCGCGCCTGACGATCAGGCACAGGAAGGGCAGGCGGGGGCGGCTGGACTTCCGCAGGACCATGCGGGCGTCCCTGCAGAGCGGCGGCGTCCCGCTGGCCACCCACTTCCGGCCGCCGCGCCCGCACAAGCCGGAGCTGGTCGTCCTCTGCGACGCCAGCGACTCGGTCGCCTCGTTCGCGCACTTCACGCTGCTGCTCACGTACGCGCTGCGGGAGCAGTTCAGCAAGGTGCGCGCGTTCGGCTTCGTGGACACGGTGGACGAGATCACCCGTTTCTTCACCCCCGGCGCGGACGTGGTCGAGGCCGTGACCAGGCTGGCGAACGAGGCGGACATGGTCCGGTTCGGACGCACCAACTACGGTTACGCGTTCGAGCGGTTCGCCGAGCGGTACGGTGAGGCGGTCGGCCCGCGGACGTCCCTGCTCATCCTGGGCGACGCCCGCTCCAACTACCAGCCGCCGGCCCTGGACGTGCTGAAGTCCCTGACGGCCCGGTGCCGCCACGCCTACTGGCTGAACCCGGAGCCCAGGCGGCAGTGGGACACCGGCGACTCGATCGCCTCCGACTACGGCGCGGTCGTCCCGATGCACGAGTGCCGCAACATCGCCCAGCTCGCCGCGTTCATCGAGACGCTGGCCTGAGGTTCATCGAGACGCCGGCCTGAGGTCAGCTCTGCCGGCTGAGCAGGCCGATGCGCTCGCGGCTGAGTGAGAAGGCCTCCGCCGGGTCGAGCAGGCAGGGGGCGAGCAGGTCGCGGGCGCGAGTGAGCAGCGCGGGACGGTCGGGGTGGCCGGGGAGCCACTGTTCGGGGTCGCCGACGGTCAGCTCGACGCGTCCGCCTGGCAGTTCGACCGCGCCGGGCGGCGGGCCGCCGAGGCGGTCGAGGTGGCCGACGGACAGGATCTGGTACCAGAGGGCGTCGGGGACCGCCAGGTCGCCGAGCAGTTCGACGTCCGGCCTGTCGCCGGCGCCGTCGGGAACCCAGCGGGGTTCGAGCAGGTAGCGGGCGCTGCGGCCGGCAGCGGCGCCGGCCCACACCAGGTTGTCGGCGGCGGCGCGCAGCACCTGGCGCTGTGCCAGCATCGCGGCGGCGACGTCGGCTCCGTCCCAGCCGGGCCTGGCCTCGGTGATGGACGCCTCCGGCACCGCCCCGTACTGCCGCGCCACCGCTCCGGCCGCGGTGAGGTCGCCGGTGACGACCGCCATCGGCTGGCCGGCGGCGAGCACGGCGGCGGCGGTATCGGCGATGGTGTCCCAGGTGAGCGGGGTCTCCACGGAGACGATCACGCCCACGGGGTCGCCGCGCTCGCGCAGCCACTCCCCCGCCACGTCGAGGAACCATCCGGCCGTGGAGACCAGCGGCGGCGGGTTTCCGGGTACTGAGGAGCCGAGGCCCGGGGAGAAGGACATCGGGCCGCGGAGCCAGGCCCTGGCCGCCGGGCCACGCTCCCGGGCCGCGGCGTAGCGGGCGCCGATATGGGGCGGCAGCTCGACCGACGCGTTGCTGATCCCGGCGGCGCGCAGGCTGCGGGCCAGCAGCGCCGGGATGGTGCGCAGCAGGTCCACCGGGGTCCAGCCGACGTCCAGCAGGACCAGCCCGCCTCCCGGCACCGGAACCGGGCCCGACACGTACTTGGGGCCGTCCCTGCCGGAGCTGTCGTGCGCGGCCGGCCAGCCGCCGTTGAGCGCGGCGATGTCGAACAGCGCGGACCTGAGCGCGTCGTGCACGGGGTGCGGCGAGCGCACCGCGAGCACCACCGTCGCCTCCGGCTGGAGGGCGGCGGCGACCTCCTCGCTCACGATGATCGGCACGCTCTCGTCCTCGTCACGACCGACCCGGTAGATCGGCTCCTGTCCGCTCAACCCGCTGTACGCGCAGGTCGCGCCGCCCGGTTCAGCCGGGAACGCACGCGGTGTGACGGATTCCGAGGCGGCATCGTGTCTCCCGGGGTGACAGGCATGCCGAATTCGGCGCTGACCAGCGTGGACGTGCTTTCGGCAGGCCAGAGTCGGCAATGATCGGTGCTCGGCACACCGATGTCACCACGGTTCGATTTCCCAGTCAAGAAGACCGGAAATCAGGAACGTTGGAGTTCCCGAGCGGCCGTCCTGGTGAGCACCTCGATCTGCTCGCCGGTCAGCACGGCCTCCTCGCGGTACCTGATCTGCTTGGCCGCGAGGCGCGGCTTGAGCAGCGTGAGGCCCTCCGCCGTCAGCACGCCGCCGCGCGGCAGCATGCCGCAGTGGACGGCGAGCAGCGGCGTGATGCGCACGGGGATGCCGGTCTCCTTGGTCAGCAGCTCGGCGAACGCGTCGCCGGCCTCGATCAGCGGCTTGGCGACCTTGGTGCCGTACTTCTCGCCGAAGAAGAGCCGCCCGGCGTACGAGGCGATCTCGGTGTCGGGGCTCCACGACTCGTTGTCGATGATCCACACGCCGCCGGGGCCGATCACGAGGTGGTCGATGGACGCCTGGCCCCTGATGGCCCGGCCGTCGAGGACGTTGTAGCCGTGCCTGAGGAGCGAACGGCGTAGTTTGCGCCCGGTGATGGTCTCGCCGCGCCGCTTGCCACGCCAGACGGCGGTGGCGCGGAACGAGCGCCAGTACCACCACCAGTCGGCGCCGGCCGCGATGGCCGCGCCGGCCAGGCCGCACAGGGCGCTGTAGTCGACGCCGAACCGCAGTGCCAGGCCGATGCCGACGGCGAACCCGACGACCGCCTTGATCGCCCTGGACCGCTGCCGGCTCTTTGCCCCTTCGCGCCAGTACTTCTCGTAGTACCACTGGGGCGATGCCCCTGTGAACTTCTCGTCCTGCTGCACGTAGATAGAGCCACCAGGCACGGCAAACTCCCCGAATGAGTAGGTACAACCAGGATCTGCCACGCCGAAGATCCCTCGCCAAGTCAACTAATACCCCATAGAAAGCAAGGGGACCCTAAGGTGACGGAAATAGCACCCATGAGGCCATCAACCGACCAGTCGGTATGCCCACTCGGTATGCTTTGCGGGTGACCAAGGGGGACTTGTGAAGGAAGAACCGGTACGCCAGCGACTGCTCGGCGAGGCGACGCGCCTGTTCGCCGAGCGCGGCTTCGAGGGAGCGTCGGTCCAGGAGATCGTGGTCGCGGCCGGCGTCACCAAGGGCGCCATGTACCACTATTTCGACTCAAAAGATGATCTTCTGCACGAGATCTACGCCCGCGTGCTGCGCATGCAGATGGACCGGCTGACGCGGATCGCCGACGGCCCCGGCACGGTCACCGAGCGGCTGCACGCGGCGGCGGCCGACGTCGTGGAGACCACCACCGCCAACCTCGACGATTCCAAGATCTTCTTCCGCTCGATGCACCTGCTGGCTCCCGAGACGCAGAAGAGCGTGCGGGCCGAGCGCCGCCGCTACCACGAGCGCTTCCGCGACCTGGTGGCCGAGGGGCAGCGCCAGGGCGTGTTCAGCGACCGGGTGCCGGCCGAGCTGGTCGTCGACTACTTCTTCGGCTCCGTGCACCACCTGGGCACCTGGTTCCACGCGGACGGGCCGCTGACCGGCGCCCAGGTGGGCCGGCACTTCGCCGACCTACTGCTGACCTCCCTCAGGCCCGGGCACGTCGGCGAGTGAGGCCAGCGCCTCCTTGTGGTCGCCCGGGGTGCCGAGCGCGATCTCGGCGGCCTTGGCGCGCTTGAGGTAGAGATGGATGGGATGCTCCCAGGTCATCCCGATACCGCCGTGCAACTGCAGCGCCTCCTCGGCGGCGTGCACGGCCACCGCCGAGTTCCACGCCTGGGCCACAGCGACCGACACCGCATGGGACGCCGACGAGGTGTCGGCGGCGGCAGCGCGGGCGGCCGCCCTGGCCCTGACGACGTCCAGCCACAGGTCGGCCAGCCGGTGCTTGACCGCCTGGAACGAGCCGATCGGGCGGGCGAACTGGTGCCGCTCCCTGATGTAGCCGAGCGTGCCGTCGAGGCACCACTCGGCCACGCCGAGCTGCTCGGAGGCCAGCAGCCCGGCTCCGAACCGCAGCACGCCGGCCAGGTCGCAGGCCCCGAGGCGGGTGGCGGGCGTCCGTGAGAAGGTGACGGCCGCGACCGGACGGGTCAGGTCGAACGACGGCACGGCCTCCACCGAGACCGCGCCCACCTCGACGCCCGCCTCGACGCCCGCCTCGACGGCGAACAGGTCGCCCTCGACGGGGACGAGCAGCACGTCCGCGACGTCCGCCCCGGCCACCGCGGCGACCGTGCCGGACAGCCGCTCGCCGTCGACGCTGACGGACGCGCCCCTCAGCGGCCGGTACGGCGAGGCGGCGAACGACACGGCCAGGGCGGCGGTCGCCCGCCCCTCCGCGAGGCGGCCGAGCAACTCCCCCGCACAGGCCCCGGCCGTTCCGGCGGCCGAGGCCGCCCGCGCCAGCGCGTACGTCGCCAGCACCGAGCTGGTGAAGAACGGCACGGGCGCGACGCCCCTGCCCAGCTCCTCCAGCACCACCGCCGCCTCGCTCGCCGACGCGCCCGCCCCGCCGAACTCCTCGGGGACGAGCAGCCCCGCCACCCCGATCTCGCCCGCCAGCGTCTTCCACAGGTCCAGGTCGTAGGGGTCGGACTCGACCCGCTTCAGCACCGCGGCCGGCGGGCAGCGGTCGGCCAGCAGGGCGCGCACGGCGGCCCGCAGCTCCTCCTCGACCTCCGAGTACAGCAGCGTCATCGCGGCAGGTCCTTCCAGGGCACGTCCTTGTCGACGCGGGGTTCCGAGGGCAGGCCGAGCACCCGCTCGGCGATGATGTTGCGCAGGATCTCCGACGTGCCCCCCTCGATCGAGTTGCCCTTGGCCCGCAGGTAGCGGTAACCGGGGCCGCGGCCGTAGAAGTCGACCTCGTCGGAGCGGCGGAACGTCCAGTCGTCGTAGCCGAGGTCGCGCCGGAACTCCACGTCCAGGCCCGACAGCGCCTGGTTCAGCCTGGCGAACGACAGCTTCATGCCCGACCCCTCGGGGCCCGGCTGGCCCGCGGCGAGCTGCTCGCGCAGCCGCGCCCCCGACAGGCGGGTCACCTCGGCCTCCACCCAGAGTGACAGCAGCCGCTGGTGCAGCTCGTGAGTGCGCAGCTCGGGGTGCGCGCGCCAGGCTTCGAGCACCGCGCCCACCATGCCGCCGCCCTGTCGCACGGGCGCGCCGCCGATCGCGACCCGCTCGTTCATCAGCGTGGTCTGCGCGACGCGCCAGCCGTCGCCCACCTCGCCGAGCCGCAGGTCGTCAGGGAGGCGGACGCCGGTGAGGAACACCTCGTTGAACTCGGCCTCGCCGGTGATCTGCCGCAGCGGGCGCACCTCGACGCCGGGCGTGTGCATGTCGCAGACGAAGTAGGTCAGGCCTCGGTGCTTGGGGACGTCCGGGTCGGTGCGGGCGACCAGGATGGCCCAGCGGGCGTGGTGCGCGCCGGACGTCCAGACCTTCTGCCCGTCGACGATCCACTCTTCGCCGTCGCGGACGGCGCGCGTGCCGAGGGTGGCCAGGTCGGAGCCCGCGCCGGGCTCGCTGAAGAGCTGGCACCAGATCTCCTCGCCCGTCCACAGCGGCCGCAGGAAGCGGCGCCGCTGCTCCTCGGTGCCGAACGCGAGGATCGTCGGGGCGGCCATGCCCAGCCCGATGCCCTGCACGCCGGTGTTGAGCTGCGGGGTGCCGGCGAGCTCGCGTTCGACCACCTGCTGCAGCTCGCGCGAGACGCCGAGCCCGCCGAGCCCTTCGGGGAACCACACCCAGGCGAGACCGGCGTCGAACCTGGCCCGCAGGAACTCCAGCCGGTCGCCGCCGGGGTGGTTCTCGCTCAGGAACGCGGCCACCCGCTCCTTGAGCTGTGCTTCGTCCACCTGCGTCCTCCCGTTCAGCTGTACTTCCTGAGCTCCCGATAGGCCAGCGACCGCTTGTGCACCTCGTCGGGGCCGTCGGCGAGGCGCAGCGACCTGGCCCCGGCCCAGAGGGCGGCCAGCGGGAAGTCCTGCGAGACGCCGCCCGCGCCGTGCACCTGGACGGCCTTGTCCAGGATCCACTCGACGGTGACCGGGGTGGAGATCTTGATGGCCTGGATCTCGGTGTGCGCGCCCTGGTTGCCGACGGTGTCCATCAGCCAGGCGGTCTTGAGCACCAGCAGGCGGAGCTGCTCGATGCGGACGCGCGACTCGGCGATCCAGTCCTGGACGACGCCCTGCTGGGCGACCGGCTTGCCGAAGGTGGTCCGGGCCAGGGCCCGGCGGCACATCAGCTCCACCGCGCGCTCGGCCATGCCGATCAGGCGCATGCAGTGGTGGATCCGGCCGGGGCCGAGCCTGGCCTGGGCGATGGCGAAGCCGCCGCCCTCCTCGCCGATCAGGTTCTCGACCGGCACCCTGACGTCCTCGAAGACGACCTCGGCGTGGCCGCCGTGGTGGGCGTCGCTGTATCCGAACACGTGCATGCCCCGCTTGATGTGCAGGCCGGGCGTGTCGCGGGGCACCAGGACCATGCTCTGCTGCCGGTGCTTGGGCGCGTCGAGGTTCGTCTTGCCCATCACGATGAAGATCTTGCAGTTGGGGCTCATGGCGCCGGAGATGAACCACTTTCGGCCGTTGATGACGTACTCGCCCCCGTCGCGGACGATCGACGTGGCGATGTTCGTCGCGTCGGACGAGGCGACGTCGGGCTCCGTCATCGCGAAGGCCGAGCGGATCTCGCCGTCGAGCAGCGGCCGCAGCCACTCCTTGCGCTGCCATTCGCTGCCGAACATGGACAGGACTTCCATGTTGCCGGTGTCGGGCGCGGCGCAGTTGGTGGCCGTCGGGGCGAGGCTGGGGCTGCGGCCCATGATCTCGGCCAGCGGCGCGTACTGCAGGTTCGTCAGGCCCGCGCCGTGCTCTCCCGGCAGGAACAGGTTCCACAGGCCGCGCTTCTTGGCCTCGTCCTTGAGGTCGTCCAGCAGGGGCGGGGCGCTCCAGCCGCTGGTGGCGACCTGCTCCTCGAAGGCGGATTCTGCTGGGTAGACGCATTCGTCCATGAAGCGGAGCAGGCGCTCGCGCAGGTCCTCGGTGACGGTGTCGAAGGCGAAGTCCATGTCGAGAGCCTACCGACCGGCCGGTATGAGTGTCGACAGGTGGTTCTCCGCAAAGAGCGGCATGTGGCCGTAAACATGCTTCCCCGCTGTCCGTAAGGTGACCGCCATGACCGCGAAGATGCCCTCGCCTGTGGTGCTCGAGGACGACGTCGTCCGCCTCGAACCGCTCACCCCGGACCACCTGCCCGACCTGTTCGTCGCCGGCGGTGCGGACGAGGAGGTCTGGCGGTACACGCCCCACCTGACGCCGCGCACCGAGGAGGAGCTGGCCGTGCTCGCCCGCGGCATCCTGGGCAGTGACAGGTACGTGGGGTTCGCGGTCGTCC